>JAYUUR010000240.1:0-13875 GCA_043754475.1 Saprospiraceae bacterium
GAGATTCCTACTGAATGACAAATTCCTACTGAATGACAAAAATTATGTGTCAAAAAAAAATTATGTGTTATTAAGAGCCTTTATCTTTCAATTTTAAAAACCAATCCTCAAAATAGCGTTTGGATAATGCAGCTATTCCTATCACGCCAACACTCGCCAAAACATAAAAAAAGACGAACGATACTCCCGAAGGGATAAATGAGGGGGTCATCGCCACCATTATTTTTTTAAAAATCAAAACCGTCGCAAAAATAACCAACATTTGATACATATAAATACCATAAGATATTTCTCCCAGTTTTTCCAAAATCGGATGCGTCAACTTGAAAAGTGCCTTCGGATTCAGAGAAACATTGAGTATCAACCAAAGGAAAAGCACCCCCTCAGTATAAGCCCCTAAAATCGGCGTTCCAAAAATAAATTGGTAGATAACTATTTGATTTTCAATACAATAGTCATGGCAAAATAAACGAATAAATAGTAAACTTAAAAATAAAATCTGAGCAATAGGCTTAAAATACCATCCCTGAATCACCCTTTCTTTATTCTTAAAAACAGCATAAGCCCCCAATCCACCGATTGCCATTAATTCAAATTTCAAGGTAGTTAAAATGTCTTTGATTAATTTAAATACAAAATTATCAACCTCATAAAATTGATAAAAAAGTAAAATAAAAGTTTTGAGAATTAAAACGCTGAGGATTATTTTGAGAGCATGGTTTTTAAAAAATTTAAACAAGGGTGCCCAAATTAAGTAAAAATATTCCTCCACACCGATTGACCACAACGGCTCCAAAAGATGGCTGCCATACAACGAATTGACAACGAAACTTAGAAAAAAAGTGAATAAAATACCCGCCGAAGTCGTATCGTAAGGCATTGTATATTCGTAATGAATCAATTTTAAAAACAGCGGAATCAATGCTAAACCAATGAAAACCAATAGATAATACAGGGGCCAAATGCGTAATATGCGCCTGACATAGAATTTTTTAATGCTCACATCATGCGTTCGTTTTATTTCATCCAAAAGCAAATACGTGATGAGGAACCCACTTAAAACGAAAAAAAACGAAACCGCTATCATCCCGTTTCTAAAAAAAGAATAGGCTTCAAAATTGGGTAACCCAAACTTCGCGCGTATCGTTTCGCCATGATGCAACAAAACGAAATAAGCAGCAAAAAACCGCAAAGCATTCAGACCCGGAAAGTAAATTTTATTGGATAGCGACACTAATTGAAATGATGAATGATAAATGATGAATGATAAATTTAGATTTTACGCATTATTTTCCAATAAATGACCTTTAAATTTTAATAATTTGATACATTTGGCACTTAAAATTTTAAAAACCACCACTTTTATTAATGGTTAATAGGTAATGAGCAATAAGTAATAGGTAATATTACTCATTACCAATTACCCATGATTGACTGAGGGGGTAAAATTATCGAAATTAAAACAATAGCCAATATTAAAATGAATACTCCTATTCTTAAAAAACTTTTACCGCACGGTATCGCGCTTATTGTCATGGTGATAATAGCTGCCGCTTTTTTTTCGCCTTATGTTTTTGATGGGCGTGTATTGAGTCAGAATGATATTAATCAAGCGATAGCTTCTCAATCAGAAATGACTAAAGCGAAAGCTGAATCTGGGAAATCGCCACTTTGGACTGGAGCATACTTTAGCGGTATGCCGACATATCAAATTCACATGGACACAAAGGGAAATTTGACACAACCAGTGTTTTCTCTTTTGTTGGCATTTCAACCCATGACTTCGCCATTTGCGGAAGTGCTTTTAGCCATGATGTGTATGTATTTGTTATTGAGCGTGATGCGAGTGGATTGGCGATTGTCGCTTTTGGGAGCTTTAGTGTTTGGAATTTCTACATTTAATATGGACATTATAGCAGCCGGACATTCTACTAAAATGATTGCTTTGGGTTTGGCACCAGGTTTATTGGCAAGTGCAATATTGGCTTTTAGAGGGCAATATATTATCGGTGGGTCGCTTTTTGCCTTGTTCACGGCTTTAGAATTATATGCCAATCACTACCAAATTACGTATTATACGTTTTTAATTTTGGCTATCATAGGTATTTCTGAATTGATTAATACTATTAAAAATAAAGAATTTTTAAGTTTCGGAAAAGGTGTCGGAGCTTTGCTATTCGGTTTGGCTTTGGGTATTTTAAGTAATTTGACAACAATTTGGACAACTTTAGAATATCAAACAGAAAGTACACGCGGAAAAACTGAACTTTCATCTGCTACTAAACAAGCTATTCAAACAAAAAACGGTAGTGCAGCTTCAAGCAATGCTGATGGAGGACTTTCCAAAGATTATGCTTTTGGTTGGAGTTATGGTATTGGTGAAACAATGACGCTTTTGGTTCAAAATGCATATGGTGGTGGCGCTTCCCAAAACTATGACGGTACGGATGCCGCGCCTTTAGGTCAAATGACAGGCTTTCTTTATATGGGCAAACAACCATTTGTCGGAGTGGGTATATATTATGGAGCTATTATGGTTTTCCTCTTTGTTTTGGGTATGTTTATAGTTGACAACCGTTGGCGATGGGCGATTTTTGCTGCTTCTTTTTTAATGATAGGCATTGCATGGGGCGGTAATTCGTTGATAGGCAATATATTATATGACACTTTACCCCTTTTCAATAAATTTAGAGCCCATACACAAGCATTAGGTTTAGGTCAATTATTATTTGCTTTAATGGGCATTTTGGCATTACAAAAATTCTTTGACCCCTCAGTAGCAGCCGATAAAAAGCAAAAAGCATTGATGATTTCAGTAGGCATAACAGGCTTTTTGTGTATATTAGCCATGATGGGCGATACAAATGGAGCGAACGATGCCAAATTAATTGCTCAATATGGTAAACAATTGCAGCAGGTGATGCCGAGTATCAAAGAGGCTCGTGCAGGTGTGATGAAAGCTGATGCCTTGCGTTCATTGATGTTAATATTGGTATCAGCAGGTATTTTATGGGTATCTTTGAAAGGTATTATTTCAAAAAATTGGATTGTAGTCTCAGCGATTGGTTTATTGTGTTTAGGTGATGTTTGGTTTGCTTCTCGTCGAGTAATTTATGATGAAAAATTTCAAGAACCTACAGCAGCACAAGAAGAACTCAAGCCTGCACCGGTTGACCAAATCATTTTAAAAGATAAAGACCCTAATTTCCGAGTTTTGGATTTACGCAAAGGCTCTCCTTTTGAAAATGCCAGTACTTCTATGTTTCACAAATCAGTAGGTGGTTATCATGCTGCCAAAATGATGATTTATCAAGAGATGCGCGAGCGCTACTTAGAAGATAGTGAATTATATGCTTTACATCAAATGTTTATGGAAGGTAAAGAATTGCCTATTCCTTTTACTGCCGTTAAAAGTATGCCTATATATGGTATGTTAAATGCAAAATACATAGTTTTAAGTGATCAAGTCAATGGTTTATTGCCTAATCCAATGTCTTTAGGGAACGCATGGTTTGTTAAAAATATAAAAGTAGTAGAGAATGCAGATGCTGAAATTGAAGCGGTAAGCACTATCAACCCACGCTTTGATGTAGTCATTCAAAAAAAATATGAAAGTATTATCGGCACTACCCCCCCTCAGTATGATTCGACTGCAACCATCAAATTGACATCTTACAACCCCGATAAACTCGAATATGAATATTCAGCAAAAGGCGATCAAGTAGTGGTATTCAGTGAGATTTATTACCCCATGGAAAAAGGTTGGAATATCACAATAGATGGACAGCCTACAAAATTTGCTAAGGCAAATTATATACTTCGCGCGACTAAAGTGCCAAGTGGAAATCATAAAATTGTTATGGCGTTCCATCCAAAATCATACTATACAGGCGAAACAGTTAGTTTGATAGCCTCATCTTTCATGCTTTTATGCTTTTTGGGTTGTTCATTTTGGTATTTCCGCAAGTACGATTTACCGGATGCTAATAATTTACCTTTAGAATCGGATATTATAAAAAAAGAACGCCCACGTCCAACTTCTACAAGTATATCTGAAAAAACCAAAACATCACCTAAGAAGAAAAAGTAAGAAAATGATGAATTATAAATGATGAATGATGAATTAACAAAGCGTTGAAAATAAATGCTTTACAAATTTGAAAATGTTACTTTGTTATTTTCAGATTCCTTAATTACAATTAATAACTATTTATTTTTATTTAATTTATGTCGAATATTAAAAGAAGTTTAGTACAACAATTGTTGCCACCTTTGGTATATAATTGGCTTGAGCAGCAATTAAAAAAGAGAAAATATCCACTGTATAACTCTTATGCAGAGGCTTTAGCGAAGTGCTCTGAAAAAGGGTATGAAAATGATACACTCATAGAAGTAATAAGCTATAAAATGGCTCTTTATCTTGAAAATCAAAAAAAATCGCCAGATTTACAGATTACACCTACTCAATCATATACACTTTTATCTCTTGCTAAACTATTGTCTGTCTATCCAAATCGCAAGAAATTCAATATAATAGATTTTGGCGGAAGTTTAGGTGGGCATTATTTTGATATAAAAAGAATCTTTAAAGATTCAATACAACTCAACTGGGCAGTTGTAGAAACCACAGCTATGTCGAATGCAGGAAAGCAATTTGCTAATGATGAGTTATCCTTTTTTGATAACCTTCCTGCTGCTTTAAAACACTTAGGCAGCTTAGATCTACTCTACACCTCAGGAACTTTGCAATGCGTAGATCAGCCATATAATTTTTTAGAAACACTTATAGCTACTAATGCCCGCTTTATATTATTTAATCGTCTTGGTTTGAACCGTAAAAATCGTGATGTCATTACGATTCATCACTCTAAGCTAAGCTGGAATGGTCATCCCGGTTTGCCACCGGGTGTAGAAGACCGTATCATTCGCTATCCTTTTACTTATATTTCTGAAAGAGATTTTTTAAATCATTTATCAAAACGTTACAATATTATAAGCCAATTTAATGAAGATTCAGGCATTTTCAGCTTGTCTGATGAAGAAATAATAGGGGGGGGAATGTTGGTTGAAATAAAATAAGACCCCCTCAGTTTTAGATTATAAAAAAGGAACTCCTTCGAGAAAAGACTGGCAAAACTAATTTCACAAACCCTTATATAACCGTTTTAAAGGTAACGGACAATCCTGCAAACTATGAAAAACGGCTAACGAATCTTCGCCAATATAATCTTGAGGCAGCCATGCACCGTCGTTTTGTTTTGTCCAAACAACAACATGCTTTCGGTCTTGATAGATTAAAACGTATTCTTTGAAACTTGGGAGCGTGCGATACCATTCAAATTTGGTTGTGCGGTCAAATTTAGATGTTGAAGTAGATAAAACCTCGACCACAAGCAAAGGATTGGTAATTGTATCTTCTCGGTTATTGTAATACTGAGGGGTCTCGCAGATAACGAGGGCATCGGGATATATGATTTTATTAAAAGTCTCGATGCGGATTTTAGTATCGCTATTGCTGACTTTGTAGTCGAGGTCTTTTTCATCAATAAAAAAAGTCATCAAGGCACCAACTTTTTGAGATAATAAATTGTGTCGTAGTTTTGCTCCAGCCATAGGGATAATTATACCATCGTGGTATTCATTTTTGGTTAATGATTTCTCTTCTGCCCGAAAGTATGCTTCAATTGAAACATGATTGGGAGCAGTTTTATATACTTTAGGTTGAGATGATGCAACGGATTCCGTCATGGTTGATAAAATTTAATTCAATACAAATATACTCTTTTTTTGAAGATTTTACAACACCTCCGCTACCACAAAAATACTCCCACCAACGTATATCAAATCCTCAACTTTCGCCACCTTTTTCGCAGCAGTCAAAGCTCTTTTGACAGACGAATATGCCTTTCCTATGAGTCCATGCTCCGCTGCCATACCCCTCAGTATTTGGGCATCTAAACCGCGAGGAATATCGGCTTTAGCAAAATAATAGGTCGCATTTTGAGGCAGCAATTTCAACACTTTTGCTAAGTCTTTATCTTTTACAAAACCAATGACGATATGTAAATGATTGAAAGTCAATTGTTTAAGTTGATGAGTAACGTAAGTCAAGCCGCCTTCGTTGTGTCCTGAATCGCACAGGATAGTCGGATTTTGACCAATAACTTGCCATCGACCGATGAAATTGGTCAAGGATTTTATATGCGATAAACCTTCGCGCAATTGATTTTCATTGATTTTAAAATCCGTATAGCGGTTAAGAATATTAATGGTTTCAATCACTGTCGCCACATTTTTCTCTTGATAATCACCACTGAGATTCACCTTCAAATTGTCTAATTTTTTAAAATCAGAAAAACTATTTTTTAATGCAATATTGAAAGTAGAAAACTCAAAATCGGTTGAATTATCTCTAACTACTTGAATATCAACGTTTTGCGAAGCAAAATAAATCGGTGCATTGCTTGAATGGGCTTTTTCTAAAAAAACAGGTGTCGTCTCCGATTGCTCTTCACCGATGACAACGGGTACATTCAGCTTAATAATACCTGCTTTTTCAAAAGCAATTAATGGCAAAGTATCGCCCAACATATCCATATGGTCGAGGCTGATATTCGTGATGACGCTCACCAGCGGCGTGATGACATTCGTAGAATCTAAACGCCCACCCAGACCGACTTCGATGACCGCAATATCTACGCCTACCGACATGTTGCACCTCCGGTGCAATGGGTTGACAACTGCAATATCTACACCTACCGACATGTTGCACCTCCGGTGCAATGGGTTGACAACTGCAATATCTACACCTTTCCCCCCCTCTTGCTTCGCTCGGCTCGCTGTGGCAATTCTTTGTGCCAAAGGCATTCCTTTGGAAGGAGTATTTTCGTTTTCAACATTTCGAAAATAATCAAAAGCCATTGCTACGGTCATTTCAAAAAAAGAGGGCTTTATTTTTTCAAAATGAATTTTATTATTTTCAACAAATTGTTTGACATATTTTTTAGGAATATAGTCGCCATTGACTTTTATTCTCTCTCTAAAATCCTTGTAATGTGGTGAAATATACAAGCCGGTTTTATACCCTGCCGCTTGTAAAATAGCGGCCACCATATGTGCCGTTGAGCCTTTGCCATTAGTTCCAGCAATGTGGATGGTTGGAAATGTATTCTGCGGATTCCCCAATATTTCGCATAAAGCCAGCGTATTAGTCAAATCTTTCTTAAAAGCAGCAGCCCCCACGCGATGAAACATAGGCAACTGTTGATAAAGGTAGTCGAGTGTCTGTTGATAAGTCATATAATTTTGATATTGCGGTATTACGATATTGTGATATTTTGACTGCAAAGAAACAAAAAAGGGAAGACATTTCTGCCTTCCCTTTGAGGAGTTACCCCCTCAGTATTTTTATGTAATTATTGGACTCTAAAATTATAGGTAATCGTTCCGCATTGCTTTTCAGCACTACCTTGCGCAAATTTATATTGCCGAGCATTGCGTTTAGCAGCTTCAATAAGGTCGTCATCATTTGTAGTAGAACCAACAGCTTTAAAATCTGCTGAGGTAACTCTACCGTCTCCATTAATACAAACAGTTAAGACAACTTTACCAGATTTTTGAGAACTTTCTTGTAGTTTAGGAGCAGACTGAACATTTCTACTACCAAAACCATTTACTGTACCAGGTCCGCGTCCAAATCCTTTATCCAAATTATCAGAATTAGGGTCGCCATCGGGTTTGCCTTGATTGCCAGGCTTGCCTGTGTTGCCACGTCCGTCGCCTGTACCGCCGCCGCCGTTTGTACCGCCACTTGTACCATTGCCGAATCGACCTTTAAATTTGTCTTTGGCGGCTTGTTCAGCGCGTTGGCTTTCTGCTGCTTCGGCAGCTTTTTGATTTTCAGCCGCCTTTACAGCGTCCGCTTGGCGTTTTTTTTCTTTTTCTACTTGAGCATCGCGATATTTTTGCTCTTCTGCTTTCTTACGAGTTTCTTCTTGCTGTCTACGAATAGCCACTGCCGTTGGGTCTTCTGTTGTTTCCACACGCTTTGTAGGTGGTGGTGGTGTGACAGGTTTAGAAATAACGGGCTTTGGTGCAGGAGCTGGTTTCACCGGCTCAGGTGCAGGCATAGCAGGCTCTGGTTTACTGGCAGAATTTCCCGCGTTAGGGTCAGGTTGACCGGGAGCTGGATTATTGCCTTTGCCTTCGTCGGGCAAGCCGAGAGAGGGTCCGCCTCCAAGCAACTCTTGCGGCAACTCTACTTGTATTTTTGAATCTGGTGGCTTTGGCGGTGCTTGTACTGAGGGCATAAAAAATGCGCCGAGTAAAAGCAGGGTGTGAATTGTCAGACTCAGCAAAGTTGCTTTCTGATCATTTTCCTCTTCTGTTTTTTTACCTCTATAATCCATTTTTTACAAATTAAAATGATAAATCAATCCGCGCTGGCTTGCAAAATTGAATTAATATCCAATGATTGAGTCATGTCTAAAACTTTAACCACCTTTTCAACAGGTGCTTTAGTATCAGGTGACACAGTCACTTTGTAGTCAGCTTTCTTCATCTTATTACGCATTAAATAACCTTTTATTTTATCCAAAGGTGTTGTCACATTGTTAAATATGAAATTTCCGCTGGCGGTGATGCCAATATCATCTAAACGCTCATTTTTTACGGGCTTTGTTGATGTCTTGGAATTACCCGGTAGCGATAAGTTGAGCGCGCTCGGACTGGTCATGGTAGAGACCATCATAAAGAAAATCAACAAAATGAAGATAATATCCGTCATGGATGACATCCCCATCTCACCGCTTATCTCTTTTTTTTCACGTAATCCCATGATTTAATAGATATTTAGATATTTAGATATTAGACGTTAGAAATTAGTTTCAAAAATTATTCAATTGGCGCAGTTGCCAATATGGTTCTTGCTTTCAATCTATTGGCTACTGCCATCACCTTGGTCACTTGATCAAATGGCACGCCTTCTTCGGCAGCAATGGTAATCGTTGGGCTGACTTTATCGGTAGAAATAGCGAGCGAAGCCCGCAATAAAGCTTCCAATTGATTGAAATTAACTGTTTTATCATTGACAGTAAACCTGCCGTTTTTTTCAATACCGACTGTGGTTTTTATCTTCGCATTGGTTCTTTGACTTGACTCAGGCAGCTTAAAAGGCAAATATTTTATCAGCGTAGAAGTCAACATAAAGAATATCAGCAACATGAAGATAATGTCAGTCATAGACGACATATTGATTTCAGCTACATGTTTTTTCTTTTTTCTTAATGACATTGTCGTTCAAATTTATGCCGATGGCTCTTGTAGTAAATCAATGAATTCAAATGTGCTGGTTTCCATTTTATTCACAATGCGGTCAATCATCGAATTGAGATAACTGAAGGCAATGAATGCGAAAATACCTACTATCAAACCCGTTGCCGACGTGAACATTTTGATATAAATACCGCCTGAAATGGTACTAATTGAGAGGTTATCCGCCGTCGAAAGGTCTTTAAATGTTGTAATCATACCTGCTATCGTACCCAAAAATCCAAACATAGGCGCAACACCAGCGATAATGGACAACACATTAGAGTTTTTCTCTAATTTGAAAATTTCGAGGCGACCCACGTTTTCAATGGCGTGCTCGATGTCGTCAAGAGGTTTGCCGATACGCATCAAGCCTTTTTCAACCATCCGCGCTACGGGCGAATCCGTGCTTTGGCACAAGGCACGGGCGGCACCGATATTCCCATTTTGAACATGCGCTCGAATATTATTCATAAAACCCTCATCTATCTGACTTGATTTTTGAATCGTCATATAGCGGCTAATAAAAATGGTGACTGCAATGACAGACATAATCAAAAGGCAAATCATGATGATAAGACCGAATGTGCTGTGTGCAATCAATTCAAACATGCTTTCCTGTGCAGGTTCAGCAGCGTTGGCGGCGGCAGTCGTAGTGCCTTGAAAGAACAATAGTATGTTGTGCATAAAATTTAATAATTATTTTGTTATTGGTTACTATTTCGTTTATGATAAACTGGTATTCAAGGAAGAATATTTTCTATTGGCTTTTAATAAAGTGCTAAAATAATGCTTTCACCGATAATTTTTAGGTTTATCAAAAATAATTTTATAACAAATATTATTTTTTAAATAATTGATAACTCATTGACAGTCTAACAAATATGAAAATTTATCTCCTTTTTATTGAAAAATTTGTCATTGCGAGGTACGAAGCAACCAGAGAGTAAAAAAATAATTTATCTTCGTCACCGAATTTGTAATTTTTGAAATTAAAATTCAACACCATATTTATTACCAAATTAATCATCCTAAACTTTTCATGAAAAAAATTAAAAAACCCAATCCAGGTGAATACCTCGCTTTTTACGACACCTACATCAATTTATCACCTGACGATGATAAGCCATTGAAACATTTGAAGAAAAATATGAAATCAACAATAGCTTTTTTCAAATCGCTTCCAAAAGATAAACTCACTTATCGCTACGCCTTAGGTAAGTGGACTATTAAAGAAGTATTGGTGCATTTGATGGATGCCGAGCGCATTTTCGTTTATCGTGCCCTGCGTTTTTCAAGGAATGACTCAATGGAATTGCCAGGTTTTGATGAAAATGCCTACGCACCTAATTCAGGCGCGAATGACCGCAAATTGAAAGACATTTTGGCGGAATATACGTTGCTCAGAAAATCAACCATCGCTTTTTTTGAAGGGTTGGATAAAGAAGCTTATCAGCGCACAGGCTCTGCAAATGGTGGAAAAATGATTGTCAGTGCATCGCCTCACATACTCGTAGGGCATGAGCAACACCATTTAAATGTGATTTGTGAAAGGTATTTATAGGTCTTTCTAAAATTTAGGGCAACCGCTATCCCCTTGCTTGAAAAGTCTATTGGCAGCTCTCTTTCCGCCACCAAATTCCTTGGTCAAAGTGAGGGCTGTGATTAAGTAAATATCATTCCGATTGGGATTAGCCAATTTAGAGATACCATCTAAATAGTCAGTAAATACTTTTCTGTAACCAGCCTCAAGTGATAGATTGAAATTGTGATTCATCGCATATTTCACGCCCAAACCCATGGGTATTGAAGGTGTTATTTTTTTATAGTTGGCTTTAGAATCGGTATTATTATCCGCTAAAACATAAGGATTAGGCTCGTTGTAATCCGTTTTTGGATTAAAGAATGTAGCACCAGCACCGCCAAAAGCAAAAGCTATAAATCGTCCTTTTGTAAAAAATTCCCATTCGAGGATGAGCGCCAACTCAGTCATTTTTGATTCGAAGGCGAAACCCCGTATTTGCCGCCAAGCGTCAGGGTGATTTTTTTCGGAGCCCGCCAGCTTACCAGTTATAACATGCCCCCTCAGTAAAAAGCTATTGGAAAGACGATATTTGCCCACAAGCCCAATGGCAGGGCGCAAGGACTTGCCTAAGCTTTTAGGGGTCAATCCAATGTCTCCATCGTAGGTAGTTGCGCCAACTGTCAACCCGATTTCAAAATTTTGAGCTGTTGCACGCGTGCTGAAAAAAGTAAAGGAAATAGTAATAAAAATGGCGAAAACGACTTGTCTTAGCATAGTTCGACCTTGATTTTGTTAGAAAATAATGTGGAAAAATTGCAAAGGTAGAATTAAAACATGCCAGACGGAGATATTTGATTGATAAAAATTTTTAATATTGAAGTTTGTATAAAACTAAGAACGCTTAATTTCAAACAAAATTGTCAATGTATAAATGTATTAATAATGCGAATAATGAGTTTGCCAAAGGCATTATTCACATTAATAGTAGAAATACCTTTCCAAAAGTTCTAAAACTTTTGGAAAGGTATTGTCAAATTATCATTGCCCATTAAATCCTTCATCCACTTTTTTAGGCGCAGGAACAGATTTAGGGCTGACAATCGGTGGTTTAGGAGGTGCCGGTTTAGGTATTACAGGAGCAGCTGGTTTTGGAGCACCTGATTCCTCATCTTGGAATTGGTCGGGATTGAACCGTGTATCACCCCCCTCAGTAGGCGCACCGTTTCTTCCGTCATCATCGCCTCTGAAATAATCACCACAATCCAGCGTAATGCCCAATGACCCTTCCGGTTTTTTAAATTTGACGGTTTTATCAAAATTAATGATATTACTTTTTTCAATTTTATCCATCACTTTCGCAAAAAACGGACGTGCCATGGCAGAGCCTTGACCGTCGCCGATGGTCAAAAAGCGAATCCATTGGTCTTCACCGCCAACCCAAGTGCCGACAACAAGGCGTGGTGTGACACCCATAAACCAGCCGTCGCGGTAGTCGTTGGTGGTGCCTGTTTTGCCGCCTACTTCACTTTTCAAATTTTTAATACCAGGCGCAGAGCGAACATTGTATTTCAACATTTGAAGCATCACATAAGAGGCATTCTCAGGCAAAGCCGCTTGTCTTTTTGAAACACCTTGATAAATAACTCTGCCTGATTTGTCGGTAATTTTTCTAATGAATAATGGCTTCGTGTAAGTGCCGCTGTTAGCAAATGTGCAATATGCGCCCGTCATTTCCAACACCGTCAAATCTGCTGCTCCCAAGCAAATGGAAGGGCTTTTTGGCAAACGCAACTGTCCATTGGCATATTTAGCATCTACTTCGATGCCCATTTCTTTTAATTTCTCACGAACTGGCTGCGTTGAGCCAATTTGCTTCATCAAATAAACGGATGCAGAGTTGCGGGATTCCTTCAATGCCTCCCACAATGTGGTATATTCACCTGAAAAACCCGTAGCATTTTTAGGCGACCAAGATGTAATTAATCCAAAGCTGCCTTCCCCTACGCCGATAGTTTGTGATACATCATGAACGGTAGTACAAGGCGAGATACCGAAATCGGAAATAGCCGTGACATATATAAAAGGTTTGAAGGTAGAACCCACTTGACGATCCACCTTGACGTGATCCACTTGATAAAATTTATGACCAATGCCGCCGACCCAAAATTTAACCTGCCCCGTTATAGGGTCAACACCCATAGAACCCAACTGTAAATGCATTCTGTGAAAACGAACGGAATCCAAAGGCGACATCGTCGTATCTTTTTCACCGGCAGCATTATAAGCGAAAACTTTCATTTTCGTAGGTTTATTAAAATCGGTTTTGACTTCTGTTTGCAGTTTAATCCAAACTGTTTTAAGCGTTTGCCAATTTTTGCTACCCATCACATCTCGATAGGTAGCCAATTTCTTAGTATTAATACTATTGGTTTTGAGCATCGTATCAAAAAAACCTGCTTGTTTTTCCTGTCTGAGCATATTAATAATGTCCGAATCCAAGAGCATCAAACCGTCATTTTCTTTTTCAATTTTATTTAAAATATCATCCAAATACCGACCCCTCAGTAATTGATACCGATCTGATTCTCTGATACGCGCATCTAACGACGTTAAGTGCATTCTAATTTGATCGTCAGTAGTTTCTGAATCTTTATAAGTCCAAGGGTCTTTTCCGCGCCAAACTTTAAAATATTTGGCTTGTAAGGCGCTCATATGTTCGCGTAAGGTTTCTTCGGCGATGCGTTGCATTTCGGGGTCAATGGTGGTATATATTTTTAGACCGTCACGATAGACATCATAATTTGTTCCATCGGGTTTAGTGATGCCCTGTGATTTCAAAATCATTTTAACCGTATCGGCTAAAGTAGAGCGAAAGTAAGTTGCCAACCCATCATTGTGCGAACGAGTTTTGAATTTTGAAATATCTAAAGGCTTGACAGCCAATTCTTTATACTGTTTATCTGTTATAAAACCTTGTTTAAAGCTGCGATTTAAAACTAAATTTCTGCGTTGTCTTGTTCTTTCATTTCTACGGACAGGAT
>JAYUUR010000241.1:0-4543 GCA_043754475.1 Saprospiraceae bacterium
TTGTAATTTTAATCCAATATCTTCTACACTTTTTACACTTAATCCCCAATAGTTTTGTTCGTTCTCATTCTTTTTTAAACAATTTTTAATTCATAGTAGCTTTTTTGATAATTTAACAAAGTCAAGCTAATAACCAATAATCAATAACTTCAATCATCATCATCATCATCCCCCTCAGTATTCGCAATCATCACCCACGCTCCTCTTCTTGGTGCAGGCATTTCACTATCCACACCGCGCACCGCTTTCCAAATAACTTCATTAAAAATACCATCTGGCACAGCATCTAACTGAGCGAGATTGAACGTCTCGGATAATTCACTCCATTTATTCACGGCTGCATTGCGCGTATCAATAGAAACCTTTGAATCAATAGCTTTATAAGGCGTCAAATCTGATTTGGATGTAAAACACCGCCACATGGGCGTAGCCGCCGCATCATATTGACTCATAGGCGGAATGCCCAATATGAGTTCAATCGTTCGCAACATACCGCTGGTGGAATACATGGTTTTATCATGAAATTTTCGGCGCGTGTACGGGCTAATCACATAAGCGGTTGAGCGATGTGCATCCACGTGGTCAGAGCCATTTTGAGCGTCGTCTTCCAAGATGAAAACGGCGGATTCTTTCCAAATTGGGCTATTTGAAAGGTGTTCGATGAAGCGACCCACTGCCAAATCATTGTCCGCAATAGCCGCTTCAGGCGTATAAGCACCTTTGCGTAAACCCGAAGTATGGTCATTGCCAAACCGAACAGTATTGAAACGCGGCACTTGATTGATGGCTATAAGTGAATCAAAATCTTGCTCCCAAATGGCTTCCCGTTTCACATCTTGAAAATTCATATCGAAATCCGGATAGCCTTTACAAAAATGCCCATTCAGCGTGGCATAATTGGCTTTATTTTCATCGGCAAATTCGCCGTAAGTACGAAAACTGATATTCGCTCGCTTGCAATGATCCCAAATAAAGCCACCTTTCGGGAATGCAATCGTTCGTTGCCCTTCAAAATCGTAATTGCCGCCACGCCCACCATAGCTTGTGGGCCAAGTTTTTTCAACAAAATCATTCGCATAAGCTGCCGTTGACCAATTATGTCCATCGGCTGAGACTTCTGCATCGACATAAAAATTATCGAGCAAAACAAATTCCCTTGCGAGCGCATGTTGATTAGGCGTAATTTTTTCAGGAAATAGGCAAATAGAAGGGTCGCCGTTGCCTTCCGGCATATCGCCGAGAATTTGGTCGTAGGTTCTATTTTCTTTGATGATATAAAATACATATTTGATGGGCGACGCATCCCCCACCCGCATGGGTATTGGATTGCCCGCCTCCCCCTCAGTAATCAGCTCTTTTTCCTTTGAATATGGCGTATTTTCATAGGTCAATTTAGAATATGCTGCCATTGTTTTATCATCGGGGATGTCAATTATGCTCAGAGTACCATAAAAAAGTGAGCCGATATATTGCCCTGCTTTATTATCGCTCGATTTTTTATGCGGCTGTGGACCTTGCGGATTTGGCATTGACGACATGCCTTTTCCATTCGCTACGTATATTTTATTGCCCACCACCCGCACTGAGGTCGGATACCAACCCGTCGGAATAAAACCTTTCGAACGACTCTCTCCTAATTTGGATACATCAAAAACAGCCAAACAATTATTATCGGCATTGGCAATAAATAAAGTTTTTTCATCTTCGGAAAGGGCTAAACCATTGGTCGTAGAGCCATTTGGAGCATTGGGATAAAGGGCTGCATTGAGCACTTCAAGCACTTTTTGAGATTTGACGTCAACTATGGACACTGAATTATCCATTGAGTTTGCTACAAAAAGGACGTCACCGTTTTTATTCAAAATCATTTCATTGGGATGATCGCCTACTGCTATTTCACCTTTTTTACTGTGATTATTTAAGTCAAAAACAGCTACTTTCTTCATTCCCCAAAGAGAAACATATACCTCATTCAATTTTTTATTCACCACCACCGAAAACGGCTCAGTACTGAGGGGTATCTTTTTTTCTATTTTAAGTGTCACAGAATTGCAGACATAAAGCATTGAATCCTCTTTCGTCACTACAAAAAGTTGGTTGCCTGAAACTGCAATACCAGCAGGGCAAATTTTGGCTTTGCCCCACGGTTCACCTAATTTTATAACTGTATCGTGTTGCGTTTTACCTTTATCATTTTTCAGAATAACTACCCTATTGTCATTACCGCCAGAAACAAAAAGGCGTTTTTCATCTTCACTAAAAGCCAATCCGTACCATGATTTAGCAATCGGTTCGTTGGAAATTTGCTTTTCATTTTTTATATCAAAAACTTGAACGCTTTGTTTAGAAACACCATTATTTGTAACGGCTATTAATTGTTTTGATGGCGATACAACTAAATTTAAAGGCAAATCATCTAAAGGCAAACTCTTACCAGCGGGCGTCAATGACCAACCATTGGGCAAAAGCACTCGTTTAGCCGTTAATTCTTGATAGGTTTTATCTGTTTTCAAGCTGCCCGTTTGAGGCGATTTACAGTTTTGAAAAATGAAAATACTGCCTAACATAGTGGCTATACTGAGGGGTATCCATTGGTAATTTTTCATAGCTATTATTGATTTAATTTGAAAAAAAACTAAGAAAGTAAAGTTAAGATTTTATATTAATATAGGGACTGCATCAGAAATTTTTCGACAAGCAGAATAAGGATTTTAAAATATTAACATTTGTTAAGTTTTTAAATACATTTTTTATTATGTCACAAATTAAAATTTTTGGCATAAAAATAGCTCTATTATCAATGTTGAAACAATATTATATAATTCTATTAATAACTACTAATGCCTTTAACGAATCAAATAAAATTTGTAATTGCACCACTCCTGACTATTATTTTTTTTCAAAATGGTATTTCTCAAAAATTGAATGAGACACATCTAATAGAACATAAATCTTTGCAAGATTCATTGACAAACTCATCGCCTGATGCATCTAATGTTGTATTGCCTATTGTTTTGAAAACATTTCAAGTTACAGCCCACAATAATGAAAATATTATAAGCTGGACAACTACATTCGAGCAAAATGTCAAAGAATTTGTTGTAGAACGGTCTATTAATCCAACAAAAAATTGGCTATCAATAGCAACTGTTTCTGCTGAAAGCAATATTTCGCAAGGAATTGCACGTTCTGTTTATGACCTCAATCCCGAATGTATAAGCTACTACCGTTTGCGTTCTATTGACTTTGATGGTAAAGAAACAGTGTCAAAAACTATTTCTATAGAAAGAAAATGTACAAATTCTGCTAATATCTATACATACCCAAACCCGACACAAGCATCTTTAAATATCGATTTCGAGGCAGCACAGGCAGGTGTTGTTATGATGTCATTTACTGATATGCTTGGTCGGGTTATTTTACAAAAAAACTCTTTGATTTGGTTTAACTTTGATTTTGTCCGTTGATTCATTTAACTTAGAATCAACGGATTTTTTATTTTTACAACATGGAAAAACAACATATTGCCCAACTCAATATCGCTCGAATGCTCAGCGAAGACATCAACGACCCGTTGATGGCAGACTTTGTCGCTCAACTCGATGAGGTAAATGCCATTGCTGAACAAAGCGAAGGTTTCGTCTGGCGGCTCAAAGATGAAGAGAATAATGCCACAGAAAATCTTGAAAAGAATCCAAAAAAAGCTGTAAATTTGTAAAAAAAGAAAAAATGGCTGCTCAAATGGACTCCCCTCAAATATCGCCTATCGTAGTACCCGACTATTTGATTTATGAAATCATGGACGGTAAGCCTATTTATTATCGGGGCTATAAAGATGTATTGAGAAAACTTAAAACCTTTGAAGAAATTATGGCAAGTAGTTCCCTCCAATCTGAAATTATTGATTATTTATTGGGCATTTTTTATGGAAAAGTGAATCGAAAAAAATATCGCATTTATACCAATGAAATAGGGGCGCATATCAGTAAGCGGAATAATTTGAGTTGTGATATTAGTATTTTTGACAAAACTGTTTTGACAAGCGATATGGTCGAAGTCAAATATCCAACTGTTCCCTCCAAACTTGTTGTTGAAGTGGATACTAAAGGGGATGTTGCTGAATTAGGTTTTGAGCAATATGTGCATCGTAAAACGCAAAAATTATTAGATTTTGGCACAGAAAAAGTGATTTGGATTTTTACAACATCACGTAAAGTGATGATTGCAGAAGCTGGAAAAGATTGGATAACAACAGATTGGAATCGCAATCACGAATTGTGGGAAGGTAATACTTTTAACGTAGCTGAATATCTTGAAGCAGAAGGAATTCGGCTACCACCCGACGAACCGATTGAAGCGTGAAAGTAGGCATTATTGTCTTAAAATATAACTCTTAAAAATTCGCCCGCACCGCCGCTCTCCCCACATGCACCGTCCGCACAACGCCCGTTTTCCGCCCTTCATAACTGAGATTAAGAAAAATATTTTTAGATAAAACACGGTCGAGGCTCAGATTCCAGAGAAAATTTTTACCGTTTTGTAA
>JAYUUR010000242.1:0-43923 GCA_043754475.1 Saprospiraceae bacterium
ATCCACCATTTCGCGGTGGTCAAAAAGCAATTCGGGCAAAGCATTCATTGAAAACCATTGAGCATCATAAGTATGCGAAATGCGTGTTTCATAGTCAGGCACATTAATCAATGCAAAATAAGCGATAGAAACGGTGCGTTCAATCGGGTCGCGCGTGGGTTCACCAAAAGTACTGACTTGTTCGAGATACACCTCCGTCAAGCCCGTCAATTCAAAAAGAATTCGGTCAGCCGCTTGTTGAAGCGTTTCGCTTGGGCGCAACCAACCGCCCATAAGCGACCAAGTTTCCTTATCAGATTCGACGCCTCTTTTGACGAGCAAAAGTTTCAACTCCTCGCCATCAAATCCAAAAATTATGGAGTCAAGAGCCACCAAACATTTTGTTTGTTGTTTATAAAGCTCTAAAATTTGCATTTTCATGATGTGGAATGTTGTTTGTTTTGGGTGTTGGAAAATTTATATTTGGTTTTTATAAAAAAAAGATTTAGTATTGCAATAATAAATGTCAATCATACACTTATTCTTAAATGACATTAAAATAGCCCTTCGCAGGGCATGTTTTTTTAGTTAGATTTTTAATTCTCAAATTTACATTTTATCTTCTAAAAAAAGCATTTTTAAGGTAAATTATAGAATATTTTAAATGAGGCGACTGCTTTTAAGATTTAGAGAAAAGCAAAACGCCTCTCCAATGGTTTTAGTTAGTAAATTTTTTTTCATACATTCTCAGTTTTGAGCTTATAGCCTTGCAAACCTAATCGTTTGCAAGGCTTTTTTTTAATGTTTTAATGCCATTTTTTAACAAAATCCTTAGCAAAATAAGTCGCTATTAAGTCCGCACCCGCTCTTTTTATAGAAGTCAAAATTTCGGCAACCGCCCGCTCTTCATCCAGCCAACCCATTTGAGCCGCCGCTTTCACCATCGCATATTCACCCGATACATGATAAGCAGCCACAGGCACATTCACCGCATTTTTCACATCTCTGATAATATCGAGGTACGACAATGCAGGTTTCACCATTACAATATCAGCTCCTTCTTCCACGTCCATCAGCGTTTCTTTCAACGCTTCAATGCGGTTCGCCGGATTCATCTGATATGTTTTTTTATCGCCAAATCCGGGAGCCGAATCAAGCGCATCGCGGAAGGGTCCATAAAAACAAGACGCATATTTAGCCGAGTAGGCGAGGATACCCGTTTGCGACAACCCCTCAGTCTCAAGGGCTTGTCGAATTGCCCCGATGCGCCCATCCATCATATCGCTTGGTGCAACGAAATCTGCTCCTGCGAGGGCGTGAGAAACCGACATTTGAGCCAGTAAATCCACCGTTTTATCATTCACAATTTCAAAATTTTCAACGATGCCATCGTGCCCGTACATGGAATATGGGTCGAGCGCAACGTCCGTCATGACGCACATTTCAGGCACCGCGTTTTTAATCGCTCTGATAGCACGTTGCATCAACCCCTCAGTATTCAAGGCTTCTTTGCCCGCATTATCCTTCAATTCATCAGGCACTTTGACAAAAAGCAAAACGGATTTTAAGCCCATTTTCCAAAGCTCTTTAGCCTCTTTCACCGCCAAATCCAAGGAAAAACGGTAATAATTGGGCATAGAAGTGATGGCTTCTTTCACATTCGAGCCTTCAACAATGAACATCGGCACGATGAAGTCATTGGGCGAAAGAGTGGTTTCTTGAACCAAGCTACGGATAGCGTCCGAGCGACGCAATATGCGGTTTCTACGAATCATAGTAAATGTAGCGCGGAACTCCAGTTCCCCTTTTTAATTTGTAAACACTCTCTCAATCGTCTGAATCAACGACTCAATCGTCGGTTTTTCAGCCATAAAAATAGACTTTATCTCTGTCTTTTCCTTGATATATTGGGCAGTAGTTGCACCAAGGGTGAAAACAATTGTAGTTTCCTCTAATTTATTTTTCATTAAAAAAGCATCGGCTGCGCTCAAACTAAAGAATACAACAGCATCAAAAGCCTTTTTTGATGCTGAAAACACCCCTATACTGAGGGGGTGCTTCACCGTTTTATAAACTATAATTTTCTTTAAAAAAATACCATTTTTCATTAAAATATTAGGTATAATGGGCAAACTGAGATTCCCACAAATAAAATATACCCCTTGAGTAAGGTCGGATTTTTCAATCATTAAATTTGCAAGCGGCTCGGCGGCATGAGTGGATAGGGTAGGCGAATAACCACATTTTTCAAGGAGATTTTTCGTTTCGCCCGACGTTGAAAAGATTTTTACTGAGAGGTCAAGCGAAATATGATGGTCATTTAAAACATCAAAAAAAATCCGAACAGCGTGTTGACTTGTAAAAATAAGGTTTTTAAAATGGGATAATTCATTTAAAATAAGAGAAGTTGTATTGGATAAAGCATTGATCGTCAAGAAATTATGTTCAATGATTTCAAATCCTGTGTTCGCCAGTTTTTGTTTATGAGCATCATCAATTGAGCGGGTGAAGAGTATTGTAGGCATTTATTTAAATACAGAGAGGAGGCATAGATTGAAGTGTTTGTAAATCAATATTCAAATCATCAATTGTGAAATTGATAGGAATATTCCTTTTGGCTAACTCTTTTTGAAAAGCTAAACGAGTCAGACCACACCACCGTGCAAGACGTGCTAAAGTGACAATTTGTTTTTGATACAAAACAGTCGCAATATCTATCCGAAAATCTTTTTCGGAATAATCTTTCTTCTGAAGCAAATCTTCTGATAATTCGATAATCATATTTATAGCATTTTACACAGTTCTTCCGCCGATGGTTCATTCTCAAATAATTGAGCAAGGGCATTTAATTGTTTTAATTGAACGGCAAAATCTTCTAAATTTTTAGGAAATTTTTCTCCATTCAAAGTCAACGGTAATATTTGATGGGATTTTCGATTTTCTAAATTCATAATCATAATTTTCTTACAAAAATACTCTTTCTAAGCAATTATTCAAAATTTAAGCTCCAATACTGAGGGCTTTAATCTACGAAAACAACGACACTACATCATCTCGCGTCAAAGCCTTCACAAAGCCCGATTCAACATGTACAATATCCTTAGCCAATGCTTTTTTCTTTTCTTGAAGTTGTAAGATTTTCTCTTCAACAGTGTCTTTGCAAATCATTTTGTAGGCAAAAACGGGCTTTTCCTGCCCGATGCGGTGAGTGCGGTCAATTGCTTGTGCTTCAACGGCGGGATTCCACCACGGGTCAACGATATAGACATAATCGGCTGCTGTGAGATTCAAGCCTACGCCACCTGCCTTGAGGCTCATTAAAAACACGCGGACGGAATCATTATTTTGAAAATTCTCTACACGCTCCTGCCTATCCGTTGTTTGACCATCGAGGTATTCATAAGGAATATGCAATTTTTCCAATTCCTTTTTAATTAAATCCAACATGCCTAAAAATTGTGAAAAAACGAGGATTTTATGCCGTCCGCTGTCTTCTTGAATGCGCGGAATGAGCTCGGCAATCTTCACTGATTCATGCCCATAATCCTCTTTATCGCTCAAAAGTGAAGGCGAATCGCATATTTGACGCAGTTTCATCAAGCCTTCTAAAATATACATGCCGGCGTTGCCTATCCCCTCAGTATCAATCCTGCCCAAGACCATATCGCGATATTTATCCTTAAAACCATCGTAAACACGGCGTTGGTGCTTGTCCATTTCGCAATAAATGACTGACTCGACCTTCTCGGGCAACTCCTTCGCCACCTCATCTTTCGTCCTTCTTAGAATAAAAGGATAGACCAATTTCCGCAATTGAGCGGTGGCATTCGCATCTTTTTCACGGTCAATAAGGTTAGAAAATTCCCTTTTGAAAAACTCAATATTGCCTAACATACCCGGGTTCAAAAAGTCCATTTGAGAATACAAATCAAAGACATTGTTCTCAATCGGCGTACCTGTGAGCGTGAGGCGATTATCAGCTTTCAAAAGTTTAACCGCTTTTGAAACCAGTGCATCAGGGTTTTTAATGGCTTGAGATTCATCTAAAATAATGTAATTAAAATCCATTTCCCTTAATTCCGCAATATCCGAACGCATCGCTCCATAAGTCGTAATGGTGAGGGCATGATTTTTTATTTCCGATTGAAGAGCCTTGCGTTGAGGTCCATAATAGACTAAAATGGACAGTTCAGGGGCAAATTTTTCACATTCTTTTTGCCAATTGAAAACAAGGGATTTAGGCACGACGACCAAATTAGGTTTGTTTTTCAATTCCACTTGTCTCTGTAAAAACGTGATGGCTTGCACCGTTTTACCCAAGCCCATATCATCCGCTAATATGCCGCCCCAACCAAATTCATCTAAAAAATTCAACCAATTATAACCCGATTGTTGATACCCCCTCAGTAAAGCGGTCGAATTTTTAGGCAATGGCAAGTCTTGGATGGATTCAAAATTGCGCAAGCGGTTGCGCTTATCCATCAATTTATACAGCGTTTCGTTGTCGTCAATTTCATTATATAAATCATCAATCAAAGGAATATGGAACTGCGACAGGCGCAATTTTTCACCTTTAATATCGCCCATTTTAAGCATGGCGGCGTATTTTTCAATCCACTCTTGCGGTAAAATGCCGAGCGTACCATCACCAAGTCGGATATAATGTTGCCGATTAAAAATGGCTTTTCGCACATCTTTTAAGCTGACAGATTGCTCGCCGAAACTGATTTTCACCTCCAAATCGAACCAATCAATGCCCGAACTGGCTCGAATATTCATCTTCGCACGGTTCGGATTGTACTTCAATTTTTTCAATTGAGCAAAGCCTAAAACCTCTATGCCTTCTGCTTTTATTTTTTCAAAAGCGGTAAAAAACCATTCATTTTCAAAGAGTTGATTGATATTGAGGTTAAAAGAGGAAGGATTTTGAAGGGCTTGCGTTTCAAAATTCGGATGCAATTTTTGAACAAAATCACGCACCATCGCCTCCCGTTCATCATTGCGATAAACGAGCGACATTTCATCTTCTTCCTTAACAAAAACCATTTGTTTGAGGCGATTATTCATCTCAAATTCCTTCACTTCGCCATCATAATCGTAGGTAAAAGCAGGGGTTAAAGTTAGGGCATCTTCGGATTCGGTGAGGTAAATTTTAGGACTAAAAAAAGCCTCCCCCTCAGTCAAATCAACAGGTACATTGAGTTCAATATTGTGATAATCCATCAAAGGCAAGGCAAAATCCGATAAAAAGCCAGGTAATTCCGTCTTTTTAATGCGAATGACATTGGTTTTATCATAAAAATCCAAAGTCCGCACTGCTTTATCATCCAACAAAATCAAGCCTTTAGATGACTCATACATCCAATCGCCTTTGCGGCGGAGCGGCATAAATTCCTCTACCGTTTCATCATCATTCAAACGGATTTTAGGATGTAAAACATAAAACTTTTTCTCTTCATCTAAAGAAAATTCGACACTCGCACGACCCCTCAGTATATGGGTCAAAAACAAGTCGCTGTGCTTCAAACTATCGCCACTGTCATGACTATAATGCTTATAAACTTTTTTATCGGGTAGGATTTTAAAAATGGCAGTTAAAGATTCACCGACCAAACGGCGGAGAGATTGACATTGCTCTTGAGTTGTAAAATTTTGAGAATATAAATGCCAATTACCCCTCAGTTCAGGGTGTTTTTGAATCATGCGCTTGGTCAAACCCTCCATTTGAAGGTTTTTAATATGCCGCATGAGTTCCGCATCGTCATGGTCGAGCGATGCCAATTCATCTAAAGTAAAATTGCGAAAATTGACATTCACCTCTTGAAGCCGCCCTGCCAATTTCTCTTTTTTCCACTTCGCCTGAACCACGCCGAGTTTGAAATTGACCAAAGTCTGCTTATCCTCTTCTACTACAAACGGGTTGTAAGCATTGTAGCGAACATCCTCGTTTCGGTCTAAATTATCAAATTTGAAAACATAGACAAATACAAATTTATCATCATCATCTGCCTTTCCGAAGGCATCCACAGCATTTTCAGCACCATTTTCAGCTTTCGCCGGAGCAAAAACCTTCTGTCGTAAGCCTTTCCAATCTTGGGCAACATTGAGTTTTGAAAGCCCTGCATCTTTAGGTTTTACGGTAAGGACACCATTTAAAATATCAAAATTGAAAAGTTTAGGCACTTTTTCATCGTCTAATTCATAGCCATATTCACCCAATTGATGTGCTTTTTCAATATCTAATTTTTGAATATTGAGAAAAGGCGTAGTGCCAAACGTGCGCCCGAGATTGACAAAAGCGGCTATTTTATGGCTGCACAGCTTTGAAAAACGCTGATCGCAAGTACAAACCGTTTGATATTGCCCATATTTTCCACCGATTTCAACTACAAAATCCTTAATTTGATATATGACACGCTCTTTATCATACGATTTTAACTTGACCGCTGTTTTCAAATTCGCCAAATGCACACCCTCAGTATAAGCCTTGAATTCGCTGTTTTTTTGTAAAAATTTAGAGTCAATCGGTTCATTTTCAATCACTTCATTTTTAGGGTTAAAACTATCCTTCAAAACCTCTGCTTTCAAGTGCATTAAACAAGCAATTTGGTGTTTACACAAACCGCCACCGTCAAATTTGCAATTGCATTGCGAATAAATGGTTGCCTTATCATAATCGTGAACCGTCACGCGGTATTGCGTACTCCAATTCGTATCACTTTGCACGCGGTAAGTTGCCTTGGATTTGTCTAAATCCAAGCGAATTAACTCCAAACGCCCACGTGTATAGATGCTTTGTCCCCTGTTGAAAACCGTCGAATTAGCCATGCGGCTGAGGTATGTTTGAATAAATTGACCCATATTAGTTGTTGCGGCGTATTCTTTGCCGAGTTGTTGAAACGGCGTTTTGAACGCGCCGCAATAAAAACGGATTAAAAAACCCGCAAAAGTAAAGGTTTTTAAGATGATTTTTATTTAAAAAATTAAATTTCTAAATGGGAATTGGCGGTTTGGGGAAAGAAAGTATGGTAGGATGTATCGCGGAACTCCAGTTCCGCTTTCAATATTGCTCTTTTAGATGAGTGCGGAACTGGAGTTCCGGGCACCGATTTTATAAAAAATAATTCGAGTTATGTTAAAATAATCTAAATTGCTTGTCATGTCCTAGAAAAAGGTTGAGTATAAAATTCATTAAAACAAGTGACGGAAGAGTTTTGAGCCCATTTTCAGAAAATTTCTTACCTTTCTCCCATGCAATGGCGTTCTACATCTTATATTATTCTTTTCGCCCACCTACTCAATTCGGGGTTTCTTCAAGCGCAAGAAGTCCCCAAAGTCCTCAATTTTACTAAAGACGATTACCGCGCTCAAAATCAGAATTGGCAAATCACGCAATCGCCCGACAATGAAATGTTCTTTGGCAATGGCGAAGGTATGATGGCTTATGACGGGGCGTTTTGGCGGCTTTTTCACTTGCCGAATAAGCAAATTGTGCGCTCGGTGGCAGCGGACAAACGAGGGCGCATATATGTAGGAGGGTTTGCAGAATTTGGCTATTGGGAACGCGAGACGACGGGCAATTATCAATACCACTCCCTCAGTCAAAATATCGAATTTGACCGCACTAAAAAGGAAGAGATTTGGCATATTATTCCGCAGGGCAATGCCGTTTATTTTCAATCTTTTTCGACTATTTATCGCTACGATTATCGCATCGTTACCGTTATTAGCCCACCCGGCAGCATCATGTTTTTGCAAAATATTGACGATAAATTATTGTTTCAATGCATTGACCAAGGACTTTTTGAACTGACTGCCGATAATAATTTTCGCTTTATTGAAAAAAGCGAGTTTCTAAAGGGTAAGGTTGTGTCCACTATCCTACCCTATCAAAACGGGTTTCTCGTGGGCACTACGCAGGGCGGAATTTTTAAATATCAAAGCGGTGAATTCACCACGTGGTATGCTGAAACGCAAGCGATTTCAAAGGATTTTCAACTCAATAAAGGCATCAAATTATCCAATGGGAATTATGCTTTTGGCACTATTCTCAACGGGCTTTTTATCCTCAAACCCGATGGCAGCACCGTTTATCATATCAGTAAAGAAAATGGTTTGCAAAATAATACCGTCCTTTCGCTTTTTGAAGACCACGCGCATAATCTTTGGGCAGGCTTGGATAAAGGCATTGATTTATTGGATTTGAATATGCCTTTGACCTTTTTTCAAGACAAAAGTGGTAAAATCGGGGCAGTTTATGCGGCAGTTATGGCATATAATCGGCTGTATGTCGGCACCAATCAAGGTGTTTTTTATAAAAATGAAGGCGGTAATTTTAAATTGCTCAAGGGTTTGCAAGGGCAGGTTTGGGATTTAAAAGTATTCGATAATCAACTGCTATGCGGGCATAACTCAGGTACTTTTATCATAAAAACTGACAATTCCATTTCAAAAATATCGGACGTAACTGGCGGTTGGTGTTTGGTTAAACACCCCTCAGTATTGAATCTGCTTGTGCAAGGCACATACACAGGCATTGTACTTTTCAAAAAAAATACCACCAATCAGTGGCAATTTTGGAAAAAAATACCTGACTTTTCAGAGCCTATTAAAAAAATAACTTTCGATGAAAACGGGCAACTCTGGGCATTGAATGCTTACAATAAAATCTTTAAAATTAGCCTCTCCAAAGACCTTGGAAATACTACAAATGTCATTGCGAGAAACGTAGCAACGGAGGGGGGTGTACAGTCCATGAAATTACCGTCAGGTGCCAAATATAATTTTAATAAAATAGATAACCAATTGATTTTCAACTCCGACAATGCTTTTTTTACTTTTAAAGACACCGCTTTTATACCCCTCAGTTATGTTAAAAATACAAGCCTTTTGAAGGGTAAATTTCAAATTCAGGAATCTACAAACGGCGATTTTTTTAAAATCTCAGACGATAATATTGAACTTAAATTTGCTGATAAAACAACCAAATTTCGACTAAAACTTATACCCGATTACGAAACAATTATAGCCTTAGATAGCAGCCGCTACCTGTTCGGTTTGGATGATGGCTATGCCATTTTTGATAAAAAAATTGAAATGCCGAATGCCTCGTTTTCACCACAGCCGATTATCAGATTATATACGCCCGATGGACTATCATATCATTATTATCCGACCGATAAAAAAAATACGCGTTTTGAACTACCCCCTCAGTATCGAGCCCTCAGAGTGGATTTTGCACTGCCTTATTTTACGAATATACCGCAATTTCAACACGCCACTGAACAGCAGAATTGGTCGGCTTGGGAGGAAACGACTTCAAGAGAATTTACTAATTTGCCGACAGGCAAGCAGGTTTTTAAATTGAAAAACGATATAACCAACCTTGAAACCACTATCGAATTTAATATAAAACCCTATTGGTACGAAACCAAATGGGCTATATTTTTCTATTTCCTCTTGCTTTTAGGCTTGGTTTTTTTATTGCGTCAATACCTCAATCACCAATTGGAGCATCAACGGATTAAGATGGAAGCTGAAAAAGAGCGTGAATTAGAGAAGCAACGCATCGAATCCGACAATGAAAAACTACATTTTGAAGTCATCAATAAAAGTAAAAAATTAGCTAATTCGACGATGAACATCATTCAAAAAAATGAAATTTTGATTGAAATCAAGGACGAATTGAACGAAATGAAGAAAGAACTCGGCGAGCGATTCACTGAAAAACACTACTCCCGACTGCTCCATAAAATTGATAGCAATATGACGAGCGAAGAAAGTTGGCGCATTTTTGAAGACAATTTTAATGAAGTCCATGAAGATTTTTTAAAACGTCTCAAACTGAATTTCCCCGATTTATCCCCCGGCGACCTCAAACTCGCCGCCTATCTCCGCATGAATTTATCCTCGAAAGAAATCAGCCCGCTCTTATTTATCTCCGTTCGCAGCATTGAAAACAAACGCTCTCGCCTCCGTAAGAAATTGGGTTTGAAAGAGGAAGATAATTTGGTGGATTTTATTATTCGGTTTTAAATTGTAATATTAAACCCATAATGAGGTAATAGTGAGGTGTTTTTTTAGCATTTTATTTGGGAAAGGTGTACTTTTATCAAATGAAAATTTGTTTTCTGTTCTTAAAATAGAATGAGTAGCTGAAAATTCAAATTTAACCAAACTATACCTCTATGTTTAAAAAAATTACTCTTGCTGTTTTTAGTCTCCTTGTAATGAGCATCGCACACGGTCAAACCGTGTGGTTTTTCAGAGATGGCGTCAACCCGGGCTTCTACGATACAGGCTTAGCTTTCAAGACAGCACCGAGTACAATTGAGCAAACAGGACCTTCCAACGATAAAATTCCGACAAGCAGCACGATTGTTTTTCAAGGCGATAATAGTTTAAAAATTAGATGGACATCAGCCAGCGGCGGCGATTGGTCGGCTTTAATTATTGCCCCGGGTTTTCCTTTTCAAGATATTACGGCTACAGATAGTTTGGCTTTTATGGTTTTTGCACCAATGGGTTTAGCCAAATCCGCCATGCCTAAGGTATTCATGGAATGTGCCCCGGGCAGCAGCAAAACCCGCAAGTATAATTTGAGCGATTACTCGAATGATATTCCTGCCAACGTCTGGACTGAAATACGAGTACCCCTCAGTATTTTCTTCACCGATACGGGTAATAACGGTCTTAATTTTTCTAAAGTAAAAGCGATTATTTTAGGACAAAATGCGGCGGACGCCACCGAGCACACCTTATATATAGACAACGTCCGCACCTACAAAGGCAGCACCACAGGAAGTGGCACTTTGACAGCCCCCACCAATCTGACCGCGTCGGGTTACGACAGCCATACCGAACTGCGGTGGACGCCTTCATCGGGTGCGAGTGGCTATCAAATATGGTCAAATACTGAGGGGGGTACGCCTGCTATTCGTAAGACAATTGAAGCGAATAAGGCTTATTTCTTAGATTTTGTAGGCGATTTAGGTACTAATTTGAATTTAAAATACAAAATACGGGCTATTACACCCAATGGTGAAACCTCTGCTTTTTCAAATGAAGTGGCTGTTTCTACAAGGACAATGAGCGACACTGCCCTGCTCACGATGGTGCAGCGGCAAACCTTCCGCTACTTTTGGGAATATGCTCACCCGACTTCGGGCATGGCACTTGAGCGCAATACATCGGGCAATGTCGTCACTACGGGCGGCACGGGTTTCGGTATTTCGGCGATTGTGGTGGCTGTGGAGCGCGGTTTTATCACTCGTACTGAGGGGGTCAATCACTTGTTGAAAATAGTGAGTTTTTTAACGCTGGCTGAGCGTTTTCATGGCATTTTTCCGCATTGGATGGATGGCAGAACGGGTAAAGTTGTGCCGTTCAGCACATTCGATAATGGCGGCGATTTAGTCGAATCTTCTTTCCTTTTTCAAGGACTTTTAACCGCCAAGCAATATTTTAATGGCAATTCAACCGACGAGGCAAGGCTTCGAGGCATCATTCAGCAACTTTGGGAAGGGGCTGAATGGGATTGGTATCGGCGCGGTGGGCAAAATGTTTTGTATTGGCATTGGTCGCCGAATTATGAATGGCGGATGAATTTTGCTTTGCGCGGCTATTATGAAGCCTTGATTACCTACGTTCTGGGGGTGGCTTCGCCCACTCATGCCGTTCCTGCGAGCATTTATCATCAAGGCTGGGCGGGGTCGAGCAATTATCGAAATGGGCAGACGTATTATGGTTACAAAATATTCGTCGGTCCTTTGGCAGGCGGTCCTTTATTCTTCGCGCATTATTCATTTATGGGCTTTGACCCACGCAATAAAAAAGATGCTTACGCCAATTATTTCCTCCATAATGTCAATCAATCGCTTGTCAATTGGACGTATTGCAAGGAAAATCCTAAGCAATGGAAGGGTTATAGTGCTGAAAATTGGGGTTTAACGGCGAGCGATGACCCCACAGGCTACGTTGCACACGAGCCTCTTGCCGCAACGGACAATGGCACTATTTCGCCAACGGCGGCACTTTCCTCTATGCCTTATACACCGACGCAATCTATTGCTGCACTCAAATATTTTTATAGAAAAGAAGGAGCTAAATTATGGGGTGAGCAAGGTTTTTATGATGCTTTTAATCCCACTAAAAATTGGGTTGCCGATAGCTATTTGGCGATTGACCAAGGTCCGATTATTGGCATGATTGAAAATTATAGGACAGGGCTTTTGTGGAAAAACTTTATGCTCAATCCTGAAATAAAACCCGCTTTGGATGCCATCGGTTTTGTACCCGATTCAACCAAGACGGCTATTAATACCCCCTCAGTATCAGGCGATTTTGACTTAAAATTTTACCCTAATCCAAGCAAAGACAAGGGTTTTATTGATTTAAATATAGAAAATGCAAGCGTTTTAAGCCTTAATCTCTACGATTTAAATGGGCGTTTGATTAAAAATTATTTCAATAAAAAACAAATGATAGCGGGTCAACAGACACTTGAATTGGATTTTAAGGATGTGAATGAGGGTGTTTATCTCTTGATACTGAGGGGGGGTAGTAGTGAAGTGAAAAGGAAGATTACGGTAGCAAGGTTTTAAAATGAATCGTTTTTCCCCCTAACCCCCAAGGGGGAACGCTTTGGAAGTATCGAACATTTTAGTTCTTATTTTACAATACTTCCTCAGGTATTCCCCCTTGGGGGTTAGGGGGAAAACGACAATCGAAGCACATAACTTACGAATTTTAATTAAAAATAATTATCTATTTTCTAACCATAAATTTTTTAAAACAATGAAAAAATTTCTACTCCCCATGCTGCTTTTGATAGCGGCATCTGGTTTCGTCAAAGCTCAGCTCAACGAAACTTTTGAAACAGGCACAACGCCTCTGGCGTGGACTGCCGCAGACGGTACTTATTTAGGCGTTGTCAACAACCCTAAACCCAACAGCGTGAATCCGAGTGCCAAAAGCGCGGGTTATGTCAAATCCAATCAGCATGAATACAGTCTATTGATTGCCACGATGCCTACGGCGTTGAATTTGACAACCAATAACCGTGTTACTGTTCAGGTTTATGCTAATCGGGATAAGGAAACAAAATTTATTTTCAAATTAGAAGGCTCTAAAGGCTCTAAAGAATTTACTAAGAAAATAGCGGTGACTAAAGCATGGCAGGAATACACTTTTGATTTCAGCTCCTTAGCGGCTAATGATTCAATCAAAAAGATTATCTTTTTCTTTGATCCGGGTGTAAAAGACACCAAGGATACATTTTATTTTGACAATATTAGACAGCTTCCGGCTGATGCTTGTGCGGGAACAGTTGCACCGACAACGATGAATCTTTTGGACGATTTCGAGTGCCAACGCAATGCCTCTTATGGTGCCGGTTGGGACAGCTTAACTGTAGTGGATAATCCAAGCAGAACGGGCATCAATATCAGTGCAAAAGTGGGAAAATACAACGATTTGGCAGGTAATGGTACTGAATATGCAGCATTAATCCATGCCAATGTTGACCCGTTTGATTTTGCAGTTTACCCTTATTTAAGAATAAAAGTATTAGCACCTAAAGCAGGATTAATGCTTTTAAAAGTAGAAGGTGGAGCAACTTCCAAAGAAGTCGGTACGCAAATTACAGCCGCTCAAGTAGGCAAATGGGTAGAAATAGGGGCTGATTTCAGCAGTGTCAAATTTGGCGGCAATACGAAACTCGTCTTGTTTTTTAATGCTGGAGCCAACGGCGTTGCGGGCGATGTTTATTATATTGACGATATTCGTTTTACAGAAATACCCGCGCTTGAAGATTTTGAAATTACGCCTAAATTGGCTTGGGCACCTTTGAATAATGATGCCGCTTTGCATGGTACTTTCGGCGGTGCAGTCGCTAATCCAGCTCCAACAAGTACGGTCAATAATAGCCCAACTGTTGGTAAATATACCAAAGGAACAGCCGTTATCAGCACTTTGACGGCTACTTTGACTGGTTTTGCCTTAGCAACCGATGCCCCTCAGTTAAATATGATGGTTTACGCACCAGACGCAGGCAAAAGCGTTCGTCTCCAATTGGTCAGTGCAACAAAAGGTAATATTGAAGCCACTGCTACAGTGACAGCAGCCAATACATGGGAAGATTTGAAATTCGATTTTACGGCTGCGGTAGGTGTTACAGACATTAGCCAAATGCGCGTGCTGTTTGATCCAAGTGCAGCAGCTTCAGGCAAAATGTACTTCTTTGATAACCTCAAAGCAGGTAAATTAACGATTAATCCATGTTTGACAACTGTTGTTGATACGAACAAATTGGACGATTTTGAGTGTCAGCGCAACGCCACCTATGCGGGTACGCCACCGCTTACTGCCATTGCGAATCCTAAGCAAGGCACAGCCAACCCAAGCGATAAAGTAGGTCAATACAACGACCCTAAAGATGAATGGTCGGCATTGACCATTGATTATGGTACTAAATCCATTAATTTCTCTCGCTTCAATCAATTGAGCGTCAAAATATGGTCACCAACCGTTGTGCCGCTTCTTTTCAAATTGGAAGGTGGTACATCCCCTGCAGTTGAAAAATCTGCAACGGTGAGTAGTGCAGGAAACTGGGTAACATATAAAATTGATTTTATTGACCAAAAAGGAAAAAATCATAAGAAAATCTCTATTTTCTTCAATGCTGGTGTGGCTCACACAACTGATGATATATATTATTTAGATGATATTGAATGGCAATCTGAGCCGATTTCAGGCTGTGCATCGGATATTGAATCGCCTATTGTATTTACCTATTTTGCCAATAGTGATTTTGGTGATAAGCCCGTAGAAATCGTTAACAATCCTAAAAAGACAGGTATCAATACAAGTGCAAAGGTTTTGAAATTTGACCGTCGTCCAGGTGCAGAAGTGTACGCAGGTGCATTCACAGACTTTGGCGCACCTTTGAAATGGTTGAATAACAGGTATGTTATCCGTGCAAAGGTATTAATGGATCACATTGGTACTTTTACTGCCAAATTAGAACCGGGGAATGGCGGAACAGGGGCTGTTCATGAAATTTCTGTTGCCAACACTAAAATCAATGAGTGGGAAGAGATTACAGTAGATTTTACAGGCAAAGTCACTGGTACAGAGCAATACAAACGCTTAACATTTTTCTTCGACCTCAATGCTCCGTCTCCCACTGTATCACAAGTGTCTTATGTGGATGAATTTGTTATTGGCAACGGGGCAGGCTGCGGCACTTCGGGCATATTTGATGCTGTTCAGGTTGAAAAACTCAGCGTTTTCCCTAATCCGGCTTTGAATGAGTTGACGGTTAAGAATACTGAAAAAATCAAGCGTTTTGAAATCACCAATATGCTTGGTCAGCGCGTCAAAACAGTGATTTTGAGCAATGCTTTTGACAATCAAACTATTTCTCTCGAAGGCTTGGATAAGGGTTTATATATCCTTTCAGGCTACGATGCAAAAGGGTTAATTGCCATCAGCCGCTTCGTCAAGGAGTAAAGTTTTTTCGATATTTAAGGACTTGCTGAATGCTTTAAATAGGCAATGTACCTTAATTGCACAGTCTTGTTGAGGTTAGAAATGAGTTTGAATATTGAGGGGATATTAGTTGTGAGTTGTAAGTTGAACTCATAATTCATCACTTATAACTCATAACTAATTACCCCCCTCAGTATTTTAGGTTGTAGAAAGTTTCTAAAGCTTAAAAATAAGTTTTAAAAAAAGGGGATTGTTAGCCCCCTAACCCCCAAAGGGGGAACGCTTTGGAAGTATTGAGCATTTGAGCTCTTATTTTCCAATACTTCCTAAGGTATTCCCCCTTTGGGGGTTAGGGGGCTAACGAACACCCAAGCACTAAGCCATCAATGAAATCAAAAATTTACATCCCTATAATCTTCTTATGCGCTTTTTCAAGCTGTAGCCAAAAGCAAACAGCCCATCTCACGGCTTTGCCCAAAGCCAATAATACTGCTTTTTCTCTTGACGAACTTCAACATCGGACATTCAAATGGTTTTGGGATTTGACGGATAAAAACTATCAAGTACCCGACCGCCACCCTACTCGACAATTCAGCAGCATCGCCGCCACAGGTTTTGGTTTGACTACCTATTGCATCGGTGTTGAAAGAAAATATGTGACCCGCGAGCAAGCTGCCGATCGAGTACTCAAAACGTTGAAATTCCTTTGGAATGCCCCACAAGGGAGCGAACAAAGCGGAAAGACAGGTTTTCATGGCTTTTTTTACCATTTTCTCGACCATGAAAAAGGCGTGAGATATAGAGATGTAGAACTTTCAACGATTGATACAGGCTTGTTGATGGCAGGTGTGCTATCCGTCATGTCTTATTTTGATGCTAATAATCCAACTGAAAAAGCGATTCGAGAAACCGCTGAAAACCTCTTTCGGCGTGTAGAATGGGATTGGTTTCTCAATGAAAAAAAGAACCTCTCGATGGGCTATCATCCTGAAAAAGGCTTTTTGAGTGCTGAGTGGATTGGTTATAATGAAGCGATGGTTTTACTCATCATGGCAATGGGTTCGCCGACTCATCCGATACCTGCTGACTCGTGGGAACGCTGGTGCAAACCCTACAAATGGGCAACTTTTTATGGTCAAGAGCATGTGAATTTTGAGCCGCTTTTTGGACATCAATACAGCCACATGTACATTGATTTCAAAGGTATTCAAGACAATTATATGCGTCAAAAAGGCATTGATTACTTTGAAAATGCCCGCCGTGCTACCCTCGCCAATCGCGCATATTGCATGGATAATACCGCCAAATTTAAAAATTACGCCACCAATGAATGGGGCTTGACCGCTTGCGATGGACCTAAAGATACCACTGCTATGGTCAATGGTTTCAAAGTCCGCTTCATGGGTTATGGTGCTCGCGGGGCTGCTTCTACTCAGATTGTGGATGATGGCACGATTGCTCCGACTGCCGCCGCTGGCTCACTGCCTTTTGCACCCGAAGTCTGTTTGCCAACTTTAGAAAATATGTGGAATAAATACGCCCATACGCCGCTTGTCACTGAATATGGCTTTAAAGACGCCTATAATCCAAGCTATACTTTTGGAAAAGGTAATGAAAATGGTTGGATTGATAAGGATTATCTTGGCATTGACCAAGGACCTATTATTATTCAAATTGAAAATCATCGCTCTCAATTTGTTTGGAATTTGATGAAAAAGAATCCCTATATCACAGCCGGTTTGAAAAAAGCAGGCTTTAAAGGTGGGTGGTTGGATGCTATTAAAAATTAAAAATAACTATAAATTGTTTTAAATTAATGAAAATAAAAATACTCGTAATACTCTTATTGAGTACCGTTTCGCTCTCTGCTCAACAGGTGAAAAAGAAAACGACCCCCTCAGTAAAAAGCCCTATTTCTAAGAGAATGGGCAATTTAAGTCTCAATGGAAAAGTGGATTCAGTCTTAAAACTGATGACTTTGGATGAAAAAATAGGGCAAATTACCCTCTTCACCTCCGATTGGGACGTAACGGGTCCGACCATTCGCTCTGGCTATGCCAATGATATTCGCTCTGGAAAATGCGGCAATATTTTCAACGCCCATACTGCCGCTTACAATCGCAAATTACAGGAAATAGCGATGAAAGAAACGCGTATGAAAATCCCTTTGCTGTTCGGATACGACGTTATTCATGGCTACAAAACCATTTTTCCAACGCCCCTGGGCGAGTCTGCCAGTTGGGATTTGGAGGCTATTGAAAAATCTGCGCGTATCGCTGCCGAAGAAGCATCAGCCGCTGGTTTACATTGGACGTTTGCGCCGATGGTGGACGTGGCGCGTGACCCTCGTTGGGGACGTTGCATCGAAGGCTCGGGCGAAGACACTTATCTTGCTTCTCTCATCGGAGCGGCTCGCGTGCGTGGTTTTCAAGGGAAAATAGGCGCAACTAATAGCCTTGTGGCATGCGCGAAGCACTTCGCCGCTTATGGGGCTGCCCAAGCAGGACGGGATTATCATACTGTAGATATATCTGATATTTCGCTTTGGGAAACCTATCTCCCACCCTTCAAAGCCTGTGTGGATGCTGGAGCGTTGACGTTTATGACTTCTTTTAATGAAATAAATGGCGTACCTTCTACGGCTAATAAGCAACTTTTAACCGATATTTTAAGAAAAAAATGGGGTTTTAAAGGGTTTATCGTTACTGATTATACGTCTATCAACGAAATGGTCAATCATGGGAATGTGAAAGATGATAAAGATGCAGGGGAAAAATCTTTAAACGCTGGCGTAGATATGGACATGCAAGGCGCAGTTTATTACACCCATTTACAAAAGTCTCTTGCAGAAGGAAAGGTTTCTATTGCTACCGTCAACGATGCTGTGAAAAGAATTTTAAAAGTCAAATTTCAATTGGGTTTATTTGAAAATCCTTACAAATTCAGTGATGAAGTCCGTGAAAAACAAATCATTTTTTCTAAAGCAAACCTTGATGCAGCGCGAGATATTGCTCGAAAAAGTATGGTTTTATTAAAAAACAATAAACAAACACTACCCATCAGTATAAATGCTAAAAATATAGCTGTCATCGGTCCGCTCGCCGATAGCAAAGCCGATATGATAGGCTCATGGTCAGGTGCAGGCGAAGGCAACAGTTGCGTCAGCATTTTGGAAGGCATTAAAAACAAAGTGCCTTCTGCCAATATCCTCTACGCCAAAGGTTGCGACCTTGAAAATACACCGCCTAAAATGGAAAGCTCCATAACTCCCCCTCCGGGGGTCGGGGGGCAACAATTTGACGAAGCCATAAAAGCAGCGAATCAAGCCGATGTGGTCATCGTTGCCGTAGGTGAACGCGGTTGGATGACAGGTGAAGCATCGAGCCGAGCAGATATTAGTTTGCCAAGTGTTCAAGAGGATTTGATAAAAGCGTTGGTCAAAACAGGCAAGCCCGTTGTCGTTGTTTTGATGAATGGTCGCCCATTGACTTTTCCTTGGGTAGCTGATAATGCGGCGGCTATTTTGGAGACATGGTTTGCAGGTACGCAAGGCGGCAATGCCATTGCTGATGTGCTGTTTGGCGACTATAATCCTTCGGGCAAATTGACCATGACTTTCCCGCGTTCAGTCGGTCAAGTGCCTATTTTTTACAATGACAAACACACCGGTCGTCCTTTTGATGCCAATAATAAATATACTTCAAAATATATGGACGTGCCGAACACCCCTCAGTATCCGTTCGGTTTTGGCTTGAGTTACACCACTTTTGAGTATTCTAATGTAGCTGTTAATAAAAAGACTTTTGGTTTTAATGAAAAATTAGAAGTGTCCATAACGGTTAAAAATACAGGCAATTATGATGGCGAAGAGGTAGTTCAATTGTATGTCCGCGACCTTGTCGGCAGCATTACCCGCCCTGTCAAGGAGTTGAAAGGTTTTAAAAAGATAATGATTAAAAAAGGCGAATCCAAAACCGTGAATTTCACTTTGACATCCGCCGATTTGGCTTTTTATCATCCTAATTTGGAGAAAAAAGCAGAAGCAGGGGATTTTGATATTATGATTGGGGGTAATTCGGATGAGGTTAAAACTGTGAGAGTTGTTTTAAAATAGGATAACAAATAGAATTAAATTATGAATTAAATTATCAAACTGAGTAAGAGACGAATAAAGAATAATTGGTAAAAATTGAGAATGGTGCTTCGATTTCTGTTTGCCCCCTAACCCCCAAGGGGGAACTCTTTCGAGGTAATTCAAACATTATAGCACTTTTTTCAAGGTATTCCAAAGTGTTCCCCCTTGGGGGTTAGGGGGCAAACGGTATATTTTCACCAAATTATTCCTTATTAGACACTTAAACCTAAAATTATCCAAACATGAAAAAATTATTACTGCTCTTCATTTTTACAAGCATCGGCACGTGGATAGCGGCTCAATCCGTCGTCGTGCGCGGCAATGTGACCGATGGCAAAGAGCCGCTCGTCGGCGTGAGCATTGTGGTCAAAGGCACGTCCAATGGCACCATCACCGACCTCGATGGCAATTATGAACTCCAAACCGAAGCCAACGGCACACTGATGTTTTCATACATCGGCTACGTTTCTCAAGAGATAGCCGTCGATGCACAGCGCACCATTAATATAACAATGGTGGAAGATGCCCAATCGCTCAAAGAACTCGTCGTTGTCGGCTATGGTACGCAGCGCAAAAGCGACTTGACAGGCTCAGTCGGTTCAGTCAAATCGAAGGACATTCAAGCCATTGCGACCCCCTCAGTAGAACAGGCTTTGCAAGGCAAAATTGCAGGTGTTTTAGTGACGCCCAGCGATGGTTCGCCCGGAGCAGGTGCAATTATTCGCATACGGGGGACGGGTACTTTAAATAATTCTAACCCATTCTATGTCGTTGACGGTATGTTATTAGACGATATTGGCTTCTTGAATCCCAATGATGTCGAGTCTGTTGAAGTTTTAAAAGATGCCTCCGCTACGGCTATTTATGGTTCGCGTGGTGCCAACGGCGTTATCATCGTGACCACTAAACGGGGTTCTGCTAAGAATAAATCACAAATCGGGCTATCCGCTTACTATGGTTCACAGGATTTGGTTAGAAAAATTGAGTTAGCCAATGCGACTGAATATGCTCAACTTCGCAACCTCGCTGCTAAAAATGCCGGCTCGCCCGAACCCTACAAAGACCCCGCTTCGTTTGGCGTGGGTACGGATTGGCAAGACGTGGTTTTCCGCACCGCACCCATTAAAAACTTGAACCTCTCCGCGCGTGGTGGCAATGATATGATGACGTACAGCGTGAGCGGCGACTACATCAAACAAGACGGAATACTGAGGGGGGGTGATTTTGAACGCCTCACTTTGCGGATTAATAATGACTATAAACTCAATAGTTTTATTAAAATAGGTCATAATTTTTCAATTATTAATACAAAAAGCAACTATTCTCCGGGCTTGCTTTATAATGCCTACTATGCACCGCCGACTGTTGCCGTGAGAGATTCATCGGGTGCGTTTGGCAATACAACATCAGATGGTAGCGTAGGTAATCCCGAGGCTCAACTTTTCTATGAGCGATACAATAACGGTAGCAATTTCCGTACGGTCGGCAATGTTTTTATGGATGTCAACATCTTACCAGGCTTGACTTATCGGGCTAATTTAGGTTTAGATTGGTCAAGTGTTGAGAGTAAAAGATTCGTACCCGTTTTTAGAGTAACGGATATTCAAAAAGTGGACGTCAATTCTTTAGATGTTGCTCGTAGAAAATACATCAATAAATTATGGGAAAACACTTTAAATTATGATAAAACGCTTGGAAAACACCATATTAATCTCTTAGCAGGGGTCACTGCTCAAACGAACGACAACTTTTTTTTCATCGGTCGTGGCACTAATTTACCCAATGATGTCAACAATATTGCAGGCGATATTGAAGATCTTTTATATTTAAGATTGGCTACAAAAGGGCTTACAGTCAATGAAGGCAGCGATAATGGCAATAATTGGCGCATGTTTTCCTATCTTTTTAGAGCCAATTATACACTCAATGAGAAGTATTTATTGACCGCTTCATTCCGTCGAGATGGTTCTTCCAAATTTGGTAAAAATAGGCGATTTGGTAATTTCCCTTCGGTGGCCCTCGGTTGGCGTTTGAAAGAAGAGGATTTTTTGAAAAATATAGATTGGTTGTCCAATCTTAAATTAAGAGCCAGTTGGGGTATTATTGGCAATGAAAAAATTGACCAAACCGCTAAAAACCCACCCGTTACAGGGCGTTTAGATGCTATTTTTGGAACAGATGAAAGATTTTTACCCGGCTCAACCATTACAAAATTGGCTAATCCTGACCTGCATTGGGAGGAAACCCAACAAACGGATATAGGTTTTGAAATCGGCTTTTTAAAAAACAGGTTAACGGCTGAAGTGGATTGGTACGAGCGCACAACCTCCGATATTTTGACGGCTTTACAAATTCCTGCATTTATCGGTACGCAAGACCCGCCTGTGGTCAATGCCGCTAAAGTCTTGAATCGGGGCTGGGATATTAACCTCGGTTGGCGCGATAGAGTCAATAAAATAGGCTATAATATTAATGCCATCGCTTCAACTGTTCATAACGAAGTGATTGGATTGGGTGAAGGCAAAGAGGAAATATTTGGCGGTGGCGTAGGCGAAGGCGATAAATTAGGTACGCGTACCGCTATTGGCTTACCCATCGGCGCATTTTTTGGCTATAAAGTCCTCGGCGTTTTTCAAAATGCGGAGCAACTCAAATCATTGCCCAAACGTCCGAACGAAGTAGCTGGAACAGATGTTAAAGTAGGGGATTTGATTTATGCCGATACGGACGGCGATGGGGTAATTACGAGCAAAGACCGCACATATTTAGGCAGTGCTATACCGACATTTACTTTTTCGTTTAATATCGGTGCAGACTTTCAAGGCGTTGATTTTTCAGTCCAAATCAGTAGCGTACAAGGCAATAAAGTGATGAATGCCAAGCGATTAGCGCGTTTTTCAACGGGTAATTTTGAAAAAGCCTTCCTCAAAGGTTGGACAGGCGAAGGCACGAGCAATTTTGAACCACGTGTCACGATTGGCGGGCGCAATTACGAAGTATCCGAGCGTTTCCTTGAAGATGGTTCGTTTACGTCTATTCGCAACGCTCAAATCGGCTATACCCTACCCCTCAGTATTTCGCAAAAAATAAAGATTCAAAGTTTTCGGATTTATGCCGCTGCTACGAATTTGAAAATGTGGACAAAATACAGCGGTTATACGCCCGAAATTACCAACGGCGGAGATTCATTTGCCATCGGCATTGATAGAGGCGTTTATCCCGTAGCGAAGACTTTTACAGTGGGGGTGAATGCTATATTTTAATTGAAAATTGAGAGTTGAAAATTAGAACTAATGCGAATAATAGGTAGAAAATGCCTTTAGGCATATAATATCGGTAGAATGTGGTAAAAAGTTGTTTCAAGTCCCATAGGGACGACATATTTAATTTTGACTATATCGTGGCTGCCACTTTAACACGATTTTGATTTGTTTTCTACCGATATAGTATGCCTAAAGGCATTTTTTCCAAAAAGAATGCCTTTGGCAAACTTATTATTCGCATAACTACTCTGAGTATTTCTTTAAATAATTTTTCAAACAACTTTACAAGGGTTCAAAAATCCTCATAAAGTTATAATACAACTAAAAATTATAAATAATGAAATCACAAATAATCAAAATAAGCCTACTCACCACTCTCCTACTCGGCGGTTGCAAAGACGATTATTATAATATTCAACCACGCGGAGAACTAACCGCAGAGAATTTTTTCAAAACGGAAGAACACGCTTTATTGGCAACCAACGCCATTTATAACGTCCTACGCAATTGGGAAATCCATGTATTTGCTTTTATGGGTTGCACGGATATTATCTCCGACGATGCCGACAAAGGCAGCGAACCGAATGATGCTTTGTTCCTTTTAGACATTGATAATTTGGCTTTTGATGCAGGCAATGTTGCCCCTGTAACGCTTTGGCAAGGGTATTATCGAGCTATTTTTAGGGCTAATATTGCCATCGAGCGCATTCCTGAAGTGACCGCCAACGAAGCTTTAAAGAAAAGGCTGATTGCAGAAGCCAAGTTTTTACGCGCTTATTTTTACTTCAATTTGGTACGCTGGTACGGCGATGTGCCTTTGATAACCAAGCAATTGACGCAAAATGATTTCAAACAATCGCGCGCCAAGACAGCTGATGTCTATGCTTTTATCGTTGCCAATTTGAAAGAAGCCATTGATGGTTTACCTGAAAAATCAAAATATGCTGGAGAGGATTTAGGACGGGCGACCAAAGGCGCAGCGCGTGGTTTGCTTTCAAAAGTCTATTTAACGCAAAAAGATTATCCAAATGCTGAAAAATATGCCCTCGAAGTGATTAATTCAAACGAGTATGTTTTGTTGGATGATTATGGTAAAATTTTCACGCGCGAAGGTGAAAACAGTACCGAGTCCATTTTTGAAGTGCAAAGTGCAGTGAATGATGAGCGTGTGGACGGTGGTTCACAATACAATGAAGTGCAAGGCGTTCGGGGTTCGCCCAATTTGGGTTGGGGCTTCAATCGTCCTTCCGATTCTTTTATTTTAGAATTTGAACCCGGGGATCCGCGCCGTGAAGCCACTATTTTATACGAAGGCGAAGTGCTACCTGATGGCTCAGCGATTATTGAAAAAAATCCTCGTGTTTTCAATGCCCGATTCAATCAAAAAGCTTGGGTGCCTAAACATGCAGGTGAAAATGGCAGTGGACCGGGCAATATTCGCCTATTACGCTATGCCGATGTGGTATTAATTGCAGCCGAAGCCTTAAATGAAAATGGTAAAACGGCGGAAGCTTTGAAAAACCTTAATTTGGTGCGCAAACGCGCCCGAGGCAGCATTCCTACCCTATTGCCTGATGTCACATCCACCGATAAAGCCAAAATACGTGAAGCCATTTGGCATGAACGCCGCGTAGAATTGGGTTTAGAGCAACAACGCTGGTTCGACCTCCTCCGCACAGGACAAGCTGAAACGGCTATGAAAAAGAATGGCAAAAACTTCATCAAAAACAAACATGAATTGCTGCCGATTCCACAAACTGAAATTGATTTGAGTGCTGGCACGCTCACTCAGAATCAGGGATATTGAATGTTGGGTGTGATGGGACACCGCAATTGACGGAAATAGCCGATAGAACCATTCTGGCGAGCGATATTATCATTGTGCCAATTGCACTTTTATATAAAAATAAACCCATAAGAAGATGGCAAAAGAGACTCCTTTTAAGAAAAAAGACAGCAACGCTTGTTAGCTGTTTGTAAAAAGAACAATATTGTATGTCTTGTAACTCATTGATTATCAATTTATTACAAAAGTTTCTATAACCTAAACCACGTGCCGATTTTCTTATTACAACCTAAACCACGCGTGCCTCCAAACGCCTAAAAAGAGCAGCGTACACGCTCGAACGCTGAAAAAACGCCAACTGAAAATGCCATTGTTATTTCATCGGTCATGCCCAAAGAGGAAATGTTTCAAAAACTGTTGCCGAAAGCGAAAAGTATAGGTATTAGTGAATGCCATTACAAAAGCCTTGCAAACGGTGCAAAAAACACCTCGATTATCTAATTATGTCAAAAAGAAAGATTGGATTTTAGAAAATTTGACCTTGGAAGAGTGCCGAAAGGACGCTGTACTGAGGGGGTGTGTGATTGAAGCCATCGTGGAGCAAAATAAGGAATCCTTCGCCCTTTTAGAACCGCAGTACAAAAAAATGGAGGCTTTGCAAATATCTTTGAAAACGTTGAGTTAATTTGTGGGCTGAATTATTTATCAGTGCCTTTTATCCTAAACCTATGAGGTTTCAAAAACCTCATAGGTTTATAAAGCATTGATTTTCAATATTTTAACTAAAAAATTTATTCATTATATAAAATGGCTGAAAAATATTTTTCCCGTCGAAACCTTGATTTTACACTTTTTGAAGTGTTGAACGTTGAAGCCCTCACGCAATACGATTATTTCAATCTCCACGATGCCGAAACCTTCAAGATGACCTTGGATGCGGCGGCTGAAATCGGTGAAAAAATCATGAAACCGGCTTTCGTGGATTCCGACCGCAAGCAACCCGAACTCATCAACGGGCAGGTAAAAGTGCATGAAGGCGTGCACCAATTTTTCAAGGCGTACACCGAATCGGGCTTGATGGCGGCATCATTTTCCTTTGAACATGAGGGGCAACAGTTGCCTAAAGTGATGGGGGCGGCGGTGGAATTTATCTGCGGCGGCGCGCATAATAGCTTCATTATGTACGTCGATTTGACTAAAGGCGCGACTAATTTGATTATAAAATACGGTACAGAAGAACAAAAACAGCAGTTTGTACCTAAAATGCTCTCAGGCGGTTGGACGGGTACGATGTGCTTGACTGAAACGCAGGCGGGTAGCTCGCTCTCGGATGTAGCGACTTCGGCGACTCCGCAAGCTGATGGAACATACAAAATCAAAGGTCAAAAAATATTCATTTCCGCAGGCGATCATGATGTGACGGACAATATTATTCACCTCGTTTTAGCCCGAATTGACGGCGCACCTAAGGGAACGAAGGGCATTTCTCTATTCATTGTGCCTAAAAATCGAATAGATGATAAGGCATCCGATGGGCAAAATCCCACATCCGACATCCCACATCCGACATCGAATGATGTGACTTCCATCGGCATTTACCATAAAATGGGGCAGAAAGCGACCCCCGCCATGCACCTTGAATTTGGAGAAAAAGATGATTGCATCGGCTATCTGCTCGGTGAACCGAATAGGGGATTGCCTCACATGTTTTTGATGATGAACGGTGCGCGGTTGGGCGTGGGCATGGGCGGTGTGCATATTGGCTCGGCGGCTTATTATGCTTCGTTGCAGTATGCACAAGAGCGTCCGCAAGGGCGGCGGCTGAATGAAAAAAATGCACTGGGCGAACCGACCACTATTATTCATCATCCTGACGTGCGGCGGATGTTGTTCCAACAAAAAGCATTTGTGGAAGGCACTTTGAGCTTTATTTTACAATGTTATATGTATTTGGATTTAGAAAAAGTCAGCACTGACCCCTCAGTAAAACAGCATTATAACGACCTTTTGGAGCTCCTCACGCCCGTTGCTAAAACGTATGGGGCAGAAATGGGGACGATTTCTGTCAATCAAGGCGTGCAGGTGTTGGGCGGCTATGGCTATACAGAAGATTTTGAGTTGGAACAATTGGCTCGGGATGTCCGCATCATGAGCCTTTATGAAGGCACGACGGGCATACAAGCACAAGCCGTTTTAGGGCGTCAAATTCCGCGCAATAATGGTCATGCCTTAGGACTTTGGGCGGCTGAAGTGCAAAAAGACATTGATTCAGCTAATGCTTTTCCTAAATTGAAACCATATGCCACCACATTGAGCCATGAAATCAATGATTTGAAAACGACGACACTGCATTTGATGACTGTGGCAGGCAAAGGCGATTCAGAGGTTTTTCTATCTGATGCTACGCTGTATATTGAGTTATTCGGTATTTTGAATGTGGCTTGGCAGTGGCTGCGGATGGCGACGGTGGCGCAAAAGGCTTTGATAGAAAAAAAGCCCACTGGCGAAGAGCATACTTTTTATGAATCTAAAATTCAAACTATGCAATTTTATTTTCATTATGAATTGATAAAAACGGATAGCCTTTCAAAACGATTGATGGATGAAACGGTTTTGACGGTTTTTAATGCTGAATTTGAACCGCTTATTTGAAAATATTGACACAACGAAAATGACAGATTTAATATCCAGTATTGAAAACCAATTTGAACAAGTATTTAATCAAAAACCTCAAATTATAGTCCGCTCTCCCGGTCGCATAAATTTAATTGGTGAACACACCGATTATAATGGTGGCTTCGTGTTGCCTGCTGCCATTGATAAAGCGGTTTATCTTGCTGTGAGTGCTCGGGAAGATGATAAATGCCATTTTGTCGCCCATGATTTGAAAGAATGTTACACCACAACGCTTTGTAATTTAGTAAAAACAGATGAAAAAGGGTGGGCTAACTACCTGATGGGCGTCATGAAAACCATTTCGGATATGGGATTTCGGATTTCGGACAACTCACAACTCACAACTCACAACTCACAACTCAAAGGTGTTAATTTGGTTTTTGGCGGTGATTTGCCAAGCGGCGGCGGCGTATCTTCTTCGGCGGCGATTGAAAATGGGATTGGTTTTGCATTGAATCACTTGTTCAATTTGGGTTTAACTCGATTGGATTTGGTCAAAATATCGCAGCAATCGGAGAATAATTTTGTAGGTATGCAATGCGGTGTGATGGATATGTTCGCTTCGATGATGGGACAAGAGAGGAGCGTCATTCGCTTGGATTGTCGCAGTTTGGCGTATGAATATTTTCCTTTTGATACCTCAAATTATATACTCGTGCTGTGTGATACGCGCATAAAACATGCGCTCGTTGATTCGGAATACAACACGCGCCGTGCTGAATGTGAGGAAGGCGTTAGCGTTTTAAAAAAATATGACCCCTCAGTATTGAGCCTTCGAGATGTCAGTTTTGAGTTTTTATTAAGCCATCAAAAAGACCTTTCAGAGGTCGTTTTTAGGCGTTGTAAATATGTCGTGGAAGAAATTGCCCGCGTTGAAAAAGCGTGTAAAGCCTTGATTGACAACGATTTAGAAGCATTCGGTGCTTTAATGTATGCTACGCACGATGGGCTGAATTTGGAATATGAAGTCAGTTGTCCTGAGCTTAATTTTTTGGTAGAGCAAGCGCGGGTTTATCCACCCCCCTCAGTATTAGGCGCGCGGATGATGGGTGGTGGCTTCGGTGGTTGCACCTTGAATTTAGTTAAAAAAGAAGCAGCCGATGATTTTATTTCAACACTTTCAAAAGCCTATCTGAAAAAATTTAATATCGAAATGCTCGCCTATAAAGTGGTTATTGAAAATGGGACGATGCTTATGACATAGGTAATGAGTAATTGGTGATGGGTAATTTTGAGACAATAACGAATCAACGATATTTTAATAAATTTAAACTAAAACTCATTATGGAAAACACACACCCAATCCCTTTTGAAGGTAAAGAAATTAGAAAAGAATGGTACAACGAAGAATGGTATTTTTCAGTCGTGGATGTCATTGAGGTTTTGACCGATAGCCCTAAACCACGTGTATATTGGGGCGTCCTGAAAAATCGAGAGCCCCAACTGTTTACAATCTGTAAACAGTTGAAAATGAAGGCTACAGACGGGCGAAGCCGCTTGACAGATTGCGCCAATACTGAGGGGGTGCTTCGTATCGTGATGTCCGTACCATCTCCAAAGGCAGAGCCGCTAAAATTGTGGCTGGCGCAAGTCGGGTCGGAACGGATACAGGAAACAGAAAATCCAGAATTGGGCTATGAGCGCATGACAGAAATTTACAAGGCAAAAGGCTACCCCGATGAATGGATAAAGGAACGTTTGCAGAGCATTGATACCCGAAAGAGATTGACGGATGAATGGAAAAACAGAGGAGTAAAAGAGGGTCAAGAGTATAGTGTTTTGACTGCTATCATAGCAAAAGGTACTTTTGACGTAACGCCAACGGAACATCGTAATATTAAAGGTTTGACAAAACCAAGTCAAAACCTCCGCGACCATATGACGGAATTGGAATTGATTTTAACAGCTTTGGGCGAAGCTGTCACGCGTACGGTTGCTGTTGATGAAGATGCTCAAGGGTTTAATGAAAATAAAACAGCCGCTATAAAAGGTGGTAAAACAGCAGGAGAAGCCAGAGAACGAGTAGAAATTGCAACAGGTAAAAAAGTGGTATCAAGTGAAAATTATTTAAAGCCGGTAAAACAATCGGATAAGCTACCAGAAGCGAGCGAGCAGAAAAAATAACAAACCATGGAAGACAATTACCCGCATAAAAGATACAACCCTTTGACCAATAGTTGGGTATTGGTTTCGCCGCATCGGACTAAACGCCCGTGGCAAGGGCAGGTTGAAAAAACGGTGGAAGACAAACGCCCTGCACACGACCCGACTTGCTATCTCTGCGCCAATAATATGCGCTCCAATGGTGAACAAAATCCCGATTACAAGGATGTTTATGCGTTCACGAATGATTTTTCCGCTTTGTTGGAAGATGTGCCCAATGACATTGTCATTGCGAGCGAAAGCGCGGCAACTGAGGGGGGGCTATTTCAAAGCATTTCTGAACGCGGCTTATGCAAAGTGATTTGTTTTTCTCCGCGCCATGATTTGACAATCCCTGAGATGGAAGAGTTAGAGATTCGCAAAGTGGTTGACCTTTGGTGTTCGGAATATGAGGCATTGGGCAACGTGGATTTTATTCAATATGTTCAAATTTTTGAAAATAAAGGCTTCATTATGGGTTGCTCCAATCCGCATCCGCACGGGCAAATATGGGCAAGTTCTTCTATGCCAGATGAGCCTTTAAAAAAGCAAATGAATCAATTGGCGTATTTTGAAAAGCATCAAAAAACGCTATTGAGTGATTATTTAGAAAAGGAATTAGAGAAAAACGAAAGGATTTTATTTGAAAACGCGCATTTTGTAGGGCTTATACCGTTTTGGGCAACTTGGCCCTTTGAAGCCATGATTATCCCCAAACGCCCAATGGCGTGCATTACGGACATGACGGATGCTGAAAAACAGGCTTTCGCCAACGCTTATAAACACTTGACGGTGCTCTATGATAATCTTTTTCAAACCTCTTTTCCCTATTCCGCAGGGATTCACCAAGCACCCACAGACGGCAACGAACACGCCGAATGGCATTGGCACAAGTCATTTTACCCACCGCTTTTGAGGTCGGCAACGGTGAAAAAATTTATGGTCGGTTATGAAATGTTCGCCTTGCCGCAGCGTGATATTACGCCTGAAAAAGCGGCGGAGATGTTGAGGAGTCAGTCAAGTGTTCATTTTAAAAACAGGTAAATTCTTTTCAGCTTCAAAGAAAACTGATTACAACACCCCCTCAGTATTTAAAGATAGGTACGAAGAAAACATCCATAGTCAAGTTGTTTTGTACTAAGGCTGTTGAATATTCATTTTTTTGAAGTCCAAACGAAGTTATCATGGTCAGAAAAACGGATTTTCTGGTTTTTGTTTTATCTTTAAAAATGCCGATTTTTTGCCTCAATTCTTCGGCGTATTTTTTATCAATTGTAAAAAGATTTATAGAAAATTTGATTTCACACAAATTTATTACACCATCACGCCTATCTATGACTAAATCAACTTGCGCTTTGGCATCTTTGTCTGTTGAATGCCATGTTGAAGTATTGGTTTGAATACCGCTTATGCTTAATGCTTGTTTTATTTCTCTGATATGGTGAAGAGATAATAACTCAAACGCATAACCACTCCATGCTCTAAACTGCGGATTATCCACACCTGTTACCCAAAGGTCATCATCCAAAACACTTGAATTTTTTATGAAAGTCAAATAAAATAAGGAGTAGAAGTCCACCAATTGATAGAGCATATCTCGTTCTTTTTTGCCAAAAGCGGGATATTTTCTGATAAAACCACATTCTTCCAATTCTTGTAAAAGCATGGTTGTGCCACCGCCATTTTTAATTTTTGCCGCTTTGATAAGTTCTTCTCGACTCAATCCTTGGGATTTTTCTGCCAATGCTTCAATAACGGCAACATGATTATGGGCTTTTTTAAACAACGAAGCATACAGGCTTTCAAATTCTATCCTCAACGCAGCTTCAGTCTCAAAACAGAGGCGATTGATATTTTGAACGGCACTTTGACCGACATCCACCATATCCAAATAGTAAGGTATGCCGCCAAAAGCCATATACAATTGGGCAATTTGATACCTTTCGAAAACAGCATTTTTGCTTTTAAAAAAGGCTTCTGTTTCAGCCAATGCAAAGGGTTCTAATCGTATGCGTTGGGTAATACGATTGTGTAAACCGCCTTTGTTTTTGAGGATTTTATTGATAATCCAAGAAGCTGCCGAGCCGCAAACAATCAACAAAACATCATTTCTCGCACTTGCCCAACTGTTCCAAAAGTGTTCAAGAGCCGTCAAAAATCCCCCATTTGGCGAATCAAACCAAGGCAATTCGTCTAAAAAAACAACCTTTTTTTTATGGTCAGAGGCTTCCAAAAGGTCAATTAAATTTTGAAAAACGTCAAACCAATTATGGGCAGGTTGAATGGACACACGCTTGGGATTTTGGCGCGTCAATGCCCTATGAAAATTGGATAATTGCCATTGCAATTTTTTATTGGCTAAACCAATTAATTGAAAAGTCATGTCTTGCTCAAAAACTTTTCTAATCAAAAAGGTTTTACCCACTCTTCGACGACCATAGACTGCCAAAAACTCTGATTTTTTTGACTCTTTTAGCGATTGCATTAAGTCTATTTCTTTTTTTCTGCCTATTACACCTTCCATTTTAGTTTTCAATTTTGCTACAAGTATATAAAAAATTAGGGTTATAGCAAAATGAAACGCTCAATTCTTCTATAACTATGTTTTTTTAACCATTTATAGCAACATTGAGTAAAAGAAACTTATGTTAGATACCCCTCAGTATTTTCAGTTTATGAGCCAATGCTTATTTTGAGAAATAGCCTAAAACACCCAAGTCAAATTCGCCCCACCAGTAGGCGACATGCCCAACGATACATTTTTTGATTTATGCAAAGCCGGCACTAAATACCCGATACCGGCACCTAAAGCATACCCTGCCAAAACATCCGAAGCGAAATGTTTACCTGCTTTATACCTTAAAAAACCGGTGGCAGCAGGAATGACGGCAGCGACAGTCCAAATGAGTGGTTTGTATTTCGATTCAGGATATAAATCCGTCAAGACTTTAGCAGTAAAAAAAGATGCGACGGCGGTGGTGCTGACATGACCCGACGGAAACGACTTTCTCGTGCTGGCATTAATGCGTTCATCCAATGTCAAATTGGTATTGTAGGCATAAGGGCGGTATCTTTTAACGGTGGCTTTCAAAATGCTCGTGAAGCCACCCGTATAGATAGCGGCTTCCACACCCATAACCGTGATGACAGCGTATTCATTTTTGCTGTTATGCGTCAGATAAGCCGAAAGCGGCAACACCATAGACGAGAACAGCAGCACATCACTCATTTTCTGTGCGCCTTTTGAATTATTGTCAATCGCTTTTCTATCGAATGCGGGTACATCGTTTTTATTCAAAAGGTTTATATCTGCTGCCGTCACTTTTTTAACGGTGGAGTTGACGACATAGCCTATGCCCAAAAGCCCCAGACCACCCGCTACTACCCACCCGTCTTTTTTCCATGAGGTATGATAGATTTGAGTTTGTGCACCCGTGTTGGATACTAAAAATAAGAGTAGGATTGCAATAGTTTGAATTTGAATTTGAATTTTCATTTTTTAATATTTTGATAAGGTTTTGTAAAAGTGAAAGCGACTTGCAGCGTATTATTTTTAAGTTCATAAAAAGTAAAACGCACGGCTTTATTCAGCAATTCATCAGCCGTTACAAAACCGTTTGTTTTTTTTCCAAACAGCGCATATTTTCCTTTTTTGATATACGTTTTCTTAGCACTTGAGCCACTGACCACTTGCAATTGTTTGTTTTGAATGAGTTGAAGCCCATGTTCATGCCCTGCCACATGCACCATATTGGGGAAACCATCGAACACTTCATCTATCTGTTTTATCATATCTTGATAGAGCGGATGCCTGATGTCTTGCGGATTGACAAAAATATTGCGTAAAATAGGATACAATGAACCGATGACGGGCAAGGGAATATACAGGTTTTTATTAGCTGCCGTCAAAGGAAACAGATGATCTTTCCAAGAGAAATAACCGCCATGCGAACCATAACTTTGGAAAGGGTGATGCGATGTCAAGAGAATCATTTTATCTCTATTGGCATAAAACAATTCACTCAGTTTTTCGATAATTTCCTTTTGAGTATGGCAAGTGCAAACCGAATCGGGGCTATCTTTTTCAAAAGGATGCAACCACCATTCGCTATCAAAAGCGATGATGATGAGATGCTCAGAAATAGGAATTACTGAGGGGTCGGGGCAGCCGTTAGTCGGTATTAATTTGAGAAAAGTGTCTTGTTGTTGACTGAGAAAAACCGATTGTGCTTTAATTTTTTCAAGCCCTTGCTTACCTGATTTATCCCAATCATGGTTACCTGGAATAAAATATACAGGCACGCCTTGACTGCGAAAGGGAACAAACTGAGATTGCAATATTTTTTTCGTTTCCGATTCCTCTGGAGAATTAGGCAAGCCCAGTCCTCTTGGATAAATATTATCACCGAGAAAAATAGCAGTCGTTTTGTCTTTGATAGTATAATGAGTGGCTTCTGAAATAACTTTTTGCTGTACGCTGTTTATTTCTCCTGCATCGCCAATGAATATGACGCGGTGGCGAATGCTATCTTGTGCTTTCAGTAGGTGAAAGCTGATTAAAAGTAGGAGGTGGAATAGTATTGTTTTCATTTCAGTGATGTTATTAAATTTTACTCATTTCATGCTTCAAAAACCACAACAAACCACAAACAGTTATCGAAGTATTACGCACCCAAGCCTCTCCGTCGGGCACTATAATGTATTGATAATCAGGTTTTAAATCTTCGGCTGCTGTATAAAATCCTTTTGAAGGAGCAGCATTCGCACTGTATTTAATTTCAATCATGACCAATTTACCCGACGACCCCCTCAGTATTAAATCCACTTCTGCCCCTGATTGGGTTCTATAAAATGAATATTCAAACGCCTTGCCGCCGACCCGTACAATTTCTTCAATCACATATGTTTCCCATGAATGACCGAGCCAAATACTGCCTTGCAATTGTTCAAGGTCATGTATGCCAATCAACCGATGCATCAAACCTGTATCGCGAAGATATATTTTTGGAGAACGCACCAACCGCTTGGTTGTATTGGCATAAAAAGGCTGTAAACGACGCAATAAAAAACTCCCTTCTAAAATATCAAGGTATTTTTTGACAGTATTGACACCTATTCCAAGCGAATTGGACAAATCAGCAACATTTAACAAACTACCGCTACCCGTAGCGAGAACTTTCAACAATCTTTCCATAGCCGGTATTGTAATATTACTTCTAATGCGCCGAATATCCCTATGCAAAAAGGTTTCAATAAAATTATCTAACCACATTTTAGACATTGCTTTAGTTGGTGCCAACAAAGGATTGGGAAATCCGCCTTGGAACCAATGTTCTGTTTGTGGTTTGATGCCTTCAATTTCAAGTAAAGAAAATGGCATCAATTCAAAATAAGCAATTCTACCCGCCAGTGTTTCAGTGCTGGCTTTGATAAGATCGGGCGAGAGAGACCCCATTAATATAAAACGAGCTGGTCTGCGGTCTTGGTCAACCAACCAACGAATAAGTGGTAATAAGGTAGGAATGTTTTGAATTTCATCAATAATTACACATCTATCTGTATATTGCTGTAAAAAAATCTCCGGTTCAAGTAATTTTTGACGGTCAGAATCTCGCTCTGAATCAAGGAAAAGTGTAGGCTGAGGTAGATTTTCTTCTATAATTTTTGCCAAAGTTGTCTTACCGACTTGACGTGGACCAATGATGCCAATAACAGGGAAATATCCCAGTGCTTGCTGAATTTGAGGTATTATGGAGCGTTGAATCATAACTTTAATTTATTTTATCCTTGAAAATCTATCCATTAGTAAATAGATTTTCAAGGATAAAGCTAAAAAACTTTATGATTCAACGCCTTTTTTATTTTTTCTGATACTTAAACCTCAATATCGTCCCATTCAGAGCATCGCCTTTTTCATTAGAAATATACAAATTATTGTCCTTATCAAAGGCAATACCTTCGGGCTGCGGGAACAAAGCGGGTTTTAATTTATACATGTCTTTTACTTTCCATGCCGAATCAGTTACCACCAGCATATTATTGACTGATGATAGAATGTACCACTCATTGCTGCCCTTATGTTTTGCCAAAGCTGAGGGGTTGAAATTAATCTTTTTGTTGCTCGAACGGGCTATTATTTCATGGACATCAATAGCGAAATTGCCCATATTTTTCATTTCTACTGAGGGGGTCATTTGAATAATGTAGCCTTTTGCAACGGTATTTTTTTTATCGTCCGCACATTTTTTGCATAGCACATACAACTCATTGGTGCTTTCATCGGCTGCCAAGCCTTCATATTCTCCTGCGGGCAATAAGCTGTTGGTGATTTTTACATTATTGGTTTGACCGTTTTTGATTTCATTTAAAGGCATGGTTATCAAAACGCCGTCACTTTGCAAAATGACCACATAGCCGTTGATAATAGCCAAATCTTCATAATCGCCGCGCGGTCCAAATTTGACTTGCTTCATTTGTTTATCACCCCAACCACCATAAAACAGCTTGCCGTCTTCATCTTGCTCTGCATAAATGGTATCGGCGTTGCCATTTTGAAAAGCAATACCCGATATTTCTTTAAGAGATTGAGGTAAAACAAAGGTTTCGGGCTTAGATAAATTATAATCCTTCGGGCTTCTTTCTACCTCAGTTTCATTGCAAGCATAGTTGAAAACAAGCGATAAGATTAATAATAACAGCATATTTTTTTTCATATTTATTGAGTATTATAAAAAATCCCTATCTTCCATCAATTTCAACATGCCTGTTGTAATTCAATTGGTAATAGTCAGCAATTTGTTCAGCCACCGCCACGACGGCTTTAGTGTGTTCTACATTGTGATATAAAAGATGAACGCCGCTGTGAGCATTAAAAAATAAACATAAATCACTGAAAATCAGCAACTTACAAAGCCACGCCACCATTAACCCCCAACACCTGACCACTGATAAACGAAGCCTCCTCAGATGCTAAAAACAAATAAGCATTTGCAATATCTATCGGTAAACCCATTCTTTTTACGGGTATTTGAGCAATAGCTGCATTCCGCATCTCCTCTGGAATTTCATTGGTCATATCCGTCGCGATGAAGCCTGGGGCAACGGCATTGGCTGTAATATTGAACTTACCCAACTCCTTTGCCCATGAACGGCACATGCCAATCAACCCTGCTTTGGCAGCCGCATAATTCGTTTGACCGAAAGCCCCATGCACGCCATTGATAGACGAAGCGCAGATAATACGCCCATATTTGCGCTCGCACATATGAGGCACGACGGCTTTGGTGCAATTGAAAACGCCCGTCAAGTTAACGTCAATCACCTGTTGCCATTCGGAATGAGACATTTTTAAGAGGGTTTTATCCCTTGTTATCCCTGCATTATTGATTAAAATATCAATCTGACCGTACTGAGTAATAATATCCTGTACCGCTTTTTCAATATTTTCAACGTCTGTCGTGCTGACTTTTTGAAATGTGCAAGTATAACCTTGACCCCTCAGTATAGCAGCGGTTTCTTCACCTATTTCGAGTACATCCCAAATAATAACCGTTGCGCCTTCTTGACAAAACAACTCTGCCGCCGCTTTGCCAATGCCCCTTGCACCACCTGTGACGATGGCTACTCTATTTTTTAATCTTTCCATTTTTATTATTTTACTGCTTAATTTTTATTGAAATTCTAAAACTACCCATTCTAAAACAACGACAGGTCTTGTTGAGCCCTCTAATTCCATGACGCCATCAATTTCTATTTTGACACCATTAGTCTGATAATCTTCTACGCTTTTCAATTTTGCTTTCAAGCGCACACGCCCATTGACAGGCACTACGCCCGTAAAACGGACTTTATTCAATCCATAATTAATCCCCATTTTGATATTTTCAACAGCGAAAAGCTCCGCGACAAATTTCGACGCCAACGATAATATCAAAAAGCCATGTGCAATCGGCGTCTTGAAAGGTCCTGCTTGAGCCTTCTCAGGATCAATATGAATCCATTGCATGTCGTGAGTGGCTTCCGCAAAACCGTTGATCATGTCTTGGGTGATGGTCAGGTAAGGCGTTTCGCCCAAGTCTTTACCGACGGAGGTTTTGAGTTCTGTAAAATCTTTGAAGACTATCATTTTGGTTATTGATTATTTAGTTAGTCGTTATTTTAAGGGATTTTAATTAAAAGCGGAAAATCGTTTCGTGCATAGGTTCGATAAAGGTTTAGTAAACGTAAAATTTTTTTTGAAAAAAAATTTTACGTTTACTAAACCTTTATCGAACCTTTATCGACGGCATTGGAAATTATTGAAAATCAATATCTTATTTTAAAAAAAAAATCTTTTGAACACCAATAATTCCTTATTGTTTTGTGGTGAATAACCAATAACGGCTAACAATTAACGAATCAAAACCACTCACTTTTCATATCAATTGTAATATTTTCACTGCTCAAAAGACGTTTAGCCAGCCCATCTACCTTCACCAATTCATATTCATAAAAATATTGAGCGGTCTTGATTTTACCTTGATAAAAATCAGCATCCAATGTTGCGTTATTATTCAAAGCTGATTGCGCTACTTTGGCCTGCCGCAACCACTGCCAAGCGATGGTAATAATGCCGAGCATTTCGAGGTACAGCGTGGCATCGGCTAAATAGGCTTCGGTATTCGTAGTAGCAACGCTTAATAAATGCGACGTGACCTTTTGCACTTTAAATGATGCTTTTTGTAAAGACTCAATTAAGGGGTGCAATTCAGGATATAATGTGGCTTCTTCAATGGTTTTGGTTAATTCTGCTGCAAATAATTGAGCTGCTTTACCATTCCGCATGGTTGTTTTTCTACCCAATAAATCAATGCCGTGTATGCCCGTTGTACCTTCGTGAATGGGGTGAATACGCGCTTCTCGATAATATTGCTCTACTGGAAACTCAGTCGTATAACCCGCGCCACCATGTATTTGAACAGCCGCTGAGGTAGTCAAGCAACACATTTCTGAAGGGTAGGATTTGGCAATCGGCGTCAGGAAATCCAAGAGTAAAAGTGCATTTTCCTTAGTTTCTTCTTGTTCAACATGCGCTAAATCCGTCAAATAATTGCATTGGCAGAGCAGCGACAACGAGCCTTCAACCACCGCTTTTTGAAATAACAGCATCCGTTTAACATCAGCATGGTTGATGATAAGCGTTTGCGGTTGAGATGAGTCTTTTTCATTAATTTTTCGACCTTGCGGACGCTCCTTAGCATATTTTAAAGAAGCATGATAAGCCGCAGTGCCAATAGCCGCCGCATTGGCACCCACACCCACCCGCGCTTCATTCATCATTTGAAACATATACATCAAGCCTTTATGAGGCTCGCCGACTAAATAGCCATAGCAATTATCGTTTTCACCCATCATTAAATGGGCAATTGGTGCACCTTTATACCCCATTTTATGATATACCCCAGCCGATATGACATCATTGGGTTCCAATAAATCAGAGTTCTCCACCAATCTTTTTTGAGGCACTACAAAAAGTGAAATGCCTTTCACACCTATAGGCGCACCTTTAATCCGCGCGAGCATCAGGTGAATGACATTATCGCAAGCATCATGGTCACCGCACGAAATGAATATTTTTTGACCTTTAATCTTATAAATCCCTTCTTGTACTGAGGGGGTAGCTCGTGTAGAAATATCGGATAATGAACTACCAGCATCAGGTTCTGTCAACGCCATCGTGCCTTGCCACTCGCCTGAAAACATTTTAGGAATATAAATCTCTTGTAATTCTTTTGAGCCAAAAGTGAGTATCAGATTCGCCGCACCCGTTGTCAAAAAAGGGAAAACACTGGCTGAATAATTCGATGCTTGCAAGATAAAAGCAGCAGTATTCAAAACCGTAGCCGGCATTTGTTGCCCGCCCTGTTCATAACTGAAAGGCGCATTTATCCAACCATCTTCCCCAAACCGTTTGACAATGGCTTTCATGCCTTCATGCACGCGTATTTTTCCATTAACGAGTTGCGGTTCTTGCCTATCCATTTCAGTGAGCAACGGGAAAAGCATTTTTTCAGCGATTTGGTCAGCCGCTTCTAAGACCATATCAAATGAATTGCGGCTATGGTCTTGAAAATATGGGTATTTTGTCAACGATTCGGTATCAAGCACTTCAAATAGTTGAAATCGAATATCTCTTTTTGAGTAAAACATAGACGGTGTATATTATTTAATCATACCCTTACGAGGGTTTTTGAATCCTCGCAAGAGTATGATTGTCGAAAAATCTAAAAATACTGAGGGGGTGTTTTCTTTAAATTTAAAATGTAAAATGATAAATTTAAAATGTAAAAGTGGTTGATAATCAATACTTTAACACTTTTGCCGCTTCATTGATGGCAAATTGCTTGGTCGCTTCTTCACCCAATGCCGTAAAGATGAGCTCAAAAGGAGTCATGTGGTCGCGCAGGTTTTCTTTTTCAAGTCCTTTCAATTTAGCGTGTTCACTGGGGGCTAAACCGAATGTTCCTTTTGCAATAGTAGCCGTTAAAATAGAATACTCTTGACCTTCTTGAACACCCCTTTTTTTCCATTCTTCTGTCAATTCTTTTCTCGTTTCAATGGTTTGCATCCGTCTCTCTATCCAGTCGTCGGGATAGCCTTTTGCCTTGTAAATCTCCTTCATGCGCTCAAAACCCAATTCAGGATTGTCGATTTCCTGTATGAACTCACTGCCTACTTGTGCCATCCACAACTTCAAAGGCTCTGCTTTTGGCGAAGGAACTGACATAATTATTCTTAAAATACCCTGTGTATTGGCGCACTCGGTAGGGCGCATTTTGCCATCAGATGCCATAAATTTCAACTTTACGATAAAATCGTAAAGTTGCCCGTCCGTCTTTGAGGACTTTCTTTTAAGGTCTTGCCAATAGCGTGATGGGTTGTTGGTTTCCGTCAAAACCTCAATGACATCAATGATAGAAAAATACCATTGCTCGTTATGCCATTCTTTTCTGATTTCTTTACCCTCAAAGGGGATTAAATTTGAATTTTTCATAGTGATAATTTTATGATTTTAGTGGTGTAAAAATGATTTGAAATAATCGCGGAGCGATTGAATATGAATAACCTTCGATGTAATCGGAGGGCTAAAGTGATTGCTTTGCCCAAACCGCAAAGCGGTTGAATGTGTAAAATTTTCAATTAATGACTCTTTTACATTTAACTGCTCCGCAGTTTTAAATTACCCCCCGATTGCATCGAGGGTTATTCACATTCAATCACTTCGTGATTTTCAATCCATTATTTTCATTGTACTATAACATTCTCCAAATTATGTCATTTTACTGAGGGGGTACATCGCACTCCACCATCAAATCATACCAATCACCACCTTCCCCTTCACCTGCCGATTCATCATTTCCTCCAACGCTTTTGACGTATCTGCCAAAGGATAAATGCCATGAATATGCGGTTTCAATTTGCCTTCGCTGTACCATTGCATGAGTTCCATGGTGTTGACCATATTTTTTTTAGGCGTTTTTGTAGCAAAACTACCCCAAAACACGCCAACTATCGAGCAGCCTTTAAGTAATGTAAGATTCAACGGTATTTTAGGAATCTCCCCTGCTGCAAAACCGACCACCAAAAACCGACCTTCCCAAGCCATTGAGCGCAAAGCTGCCTCAGAATAATGACCGCCAACAGGGTCATAAACGACATCTACACCTTGACCATCCGTCAGTTCTTTGATGCGATATTTCAAATCTTCGGCGGTATAATTAATCGTTTCGTCTGCACCATATTCTTTACACAGGGCTAATTTATCATCAGAAGAGGCAGCAGCAATCACTTTTGCACCCATCAATTTACCCAATTCCACAGCCGCCAAACCGACACCGCCCGATGCCCCCAATACTAAAAGCGTTTCGCCCGCTTTAAGTTGTGCACGGTCTTTCAAGGCATGATAAGATGTACCATAAGCCAGCATAAACGAAGCTGCCGTCGGGAAATCCATGCTCGGCGGTTTCGGAAAACAAGCATTGGAAGCCACTATCACCTCTTCAGCGAAGCCGCCATAAGGTACAAACCCGAACACCTCATCGCCCACTTTCAAATGTTTCACCTCAGAGCCGACTTCCTTGACAATCCCTGCAATATCACTGCCTGGCGTAAAAGGCAACAGCGGTTTGAATTGATACAAACCCTGTATAATTAAGGTGTCCGGAAAATTAACACCACAGGCTTTGAGGCTCACTAAAACTTCTTTTTCCTTCGGTTTTGGACTTTCGATTTCTTCTAAAACAAGAGATGATGGTAGCCCGTAGGCTTTACATAAGATGGCTTTCATATTTTTATGATTAAAAAATGGGTTGCTATTTAAAATGGTTTAAATAAAAAGGACAAATAAACGGTTGTGCAAATATGTGTTTTTGTTGACGTTTTCCCCCCAACCCCCGGAGGACAGGGTTGATTGGTTCTAATTTTAAAGCAGCAGAGCTGCGAAATATTTGTAGGTTCATCTCCAAAAGTATCGTTTAAGGTGCAGCGCACCGAAATATTATTAGGTTTCGGTGCGCTGCACCTTAACGAATCCGTATGAAATTTGCTACTTTGTTGACGTTTCCCCCCAACCCCCGGAGGGGAAGCCATTTGGAAGTAGTTAGAAAATCATTTTTTTATATAGTTGACAACTTCAATAAATGTTAAAATATACTCGTTCAATTTATTCCGATTGTCTCCCCCTCCGGGGGTTGGGGGGAAAACGTCCATAAAGCAATCGGTTTAAAACATTGATTATCAACACTTTATCTGTCTAATGTCTATTATCTCCCGAAGGGATGCCTTCGGCATAACATCTATCTACTGACTTCAAAGCGAAAGCCCCCCATCAATCGTAATCGTTTGCCCCGTAATAAATTGCGTATTATCGGATGCTAACCATACCACCGCTTCCGCTATTTCCTCTGGCTGACCAAACCGCTTCATCGGAATCATTTTCACCAATATTTGCTCCATATCTTCTCGTGCATTTTTCAATTGATTCAGTAGTGCAGATTCCGTATAGCCCGGGCAAACAGCATTGATTCTGATACGTTTTGAAGCATATTCCAAAGCAGCCGATTTTGTCATACCGACTACGGCGAATTTGCTGGCACTATAAGATAAACTATTGCCCGATGCTTTCAAGCCTGCCAATGAAGCGATGTTGACAATGTTACCAAACCCCTGTTTCACCATTTGTTGAAGCGCGAGTTTCATCCCATAAAAAACACCTGTTTGATTAACGGCTATGACATTGTGCCAATCATCTAAGGTGTGTTCTGCGGTTTTATATTGATTTTTACCGCCAATTCCTGCATTATTCACCATGACATCAAATTTTTGGAATGCTTCAATAGTTTTGAGAATAAGGTTTTCCACTTGTTCATATTGCGTCACATCCGTTTGTAGGGCGAGGGCTGTGCCGCCGTTTTGGATAATATCCGCCGCCACTCTTTCCGCTTGCGCTAAATTAATATCGGACACAACCACCTTAGCTTTGTGTTGTGCAAACAGTCGAGCGCACGCCTCCCCTATTCCCGAACCGCCGCCTGTGATGATAACAACTTTATCTTTTACGAGCATACTTATTTTGAAAAATCTTTAGAAATGATTAAAAATGAAGGCAATTGCTTGTTTTTTGTAATTATGTTTTGTTTTAAATTTTTATAACTCAATTTTGAAGCATAAAGATAAATTAAAATTAAAGCCTAATTCAAAAACACCTCATCAATAAAAAACCAAGCTCTTTTCCCTTTGCCTGGATGCCACACAGGCAATTTAGGTACGGGCTTACCCACGAGTTTTAAGACGCTGACTTGGGTAGGTTTAAAATCGGCATCAAAATCTTTTAAAGTGCCGGAAGCCATTTTGGTGGGTTGCATCGGATTCAGGGTTTTTAATAATGTCAATTTTGTAGGATTATTGCCGCCCCAAACTTCCAATTGTTGCGGAGGCATAACATAACCGCCTATATCCACCGCGCTACTAAAAGTGATTTTTGAAACCGTAATCGGTGTATTAAAATAAAGATACGCTTCTAAATAAGTGCTATCAAAACCAAACCACTTGCTGCTTTTATTAGCCAAATCGCCTTTTTTATCATCAAAAAGCACTTTTCCTTTGCCTGAATACTTGGGATTAGGGGCATGAACCAACCGAACAGAATCGGGCTTAAAACCCGCTCTGTAATACTGTTGAATCAGTGTATCGCTGCTAATCCAATCGGGCAAATAGGCTTTGGCTTTCAAAACAGTCGATTTTTCAAGGGTAATGCCTTTTTCATAAATGGGCGATTTGAGGCTATCGGGGTCAGTACCATCCAAAGTGTAGCGGATAACAGCCCCTTTGACATAGTGCCTCAATTCAATCAAAGTGTCTTGATGAAAAATTTGAATTTCATCATCTTTCAAAAATGGGGGGCTTAATTTGGCTAT
>JAYUUR010000243.1:0-13762 GCA_043754475.1 Saprospiraceae bacterium
TGACTAAGACGGGTTGCGAACGCATCATTTACCGCGCTTTACAGAAACATAAGCAAGTTTTTTGCGTTATGCAGAATCGGTATTCACCCCCCTCAGCATGGCTGAAAGAATTGCTCGAAAGTGGGCAGTTGGGGAAAATCCACATCGTTCAAATCAATTGTTATTGGAATCGGGATGAGCGATATTATGTAAAAAATGGCTGGCATGGCACGAAGGAACTCGACGGTGGTACGCTTTTCACCCAATTTTCTCATTTTATTGATTTGATGTACTGGTGCTTTGGTGATATTACGAATATTAATGCCCGTTTGAAGGATTTTTCACATCAACACTTAACCGATTTTGAAGATTCAGGTTTCGTGAGTTTTGATTTTATAGAAGGTGGTATGGGTAGTATAAATTTTTCAACGGCGGTTTGGGATAAAAATTTGGAAAGCAGCATCACTGTTATTGCTGAAAAAGGCTCGCTCAAAATAGGGGGTCAATACATGAACAACGTGGAATATTGCCACATAAAAGACTACAAAATGCCTAAATTACCGCCCTCCAATCCGCCCAACGACTATGGCGCATACAAAGGCTCGGCTGCCAATCACCACTATATTATTGAAAATGTGGTCAATGTACTGAGGGGGTCGTCCAGTATCACGACCAATGCCCTCGAAGGGATGAAAGTCGTGGATATTATTGAACGCATTTATCAATAGATGATAGATTTTTAGACATTAGATATTTAGATTATGATACCATTTTTAAGTTTAAAACAAGTCAATGCTGTCTATGAGGCAGAGCTTTATGAGGCATTTAAGGAAGTAATGGACTGTGGTTGGTACATTATGGGCAACAAACTCAAGCAATTTGAGCAGGAATATGCCGCTTTCAACCAAACAAAATATGCTATCGGTGTGGGTAATGGTTTGGATGCTTTAGCCCTCAGTCTGAAAGCCTTGAACATTGGCGAAGGCGATGAAGTCATCGTACCGTCCAATACTTATATTGCTTCATGGTTGGCTGTTTCTTATGAACATGCTACGCCGATTATGGTTGAGCCGCGCTTGGAAACATACAATATCAACCCTGATTTGATAGAAGAAAAAATCACCCCGCGCACCAAAGCCATCATGCCCGTCAACCTATATGGGCAAGCCGCTGAATTGGATAAAATAGAGAAAATTGCTCAAAAATATAACCTTTTAGTCGTTGAAGACAATGCTCAATCGCAAGGAGCAATGTGTGCCGGACGGCTCTCAGGTTCGTTTGGCGACATCAACGGCACCAGTTTTTATCCAGGTAAAAATCTTGGAGCGTTAGGCGATGCAGGAGCCATTACGACCAATAATGAAGCCCTTGCCAATAAGGTAATTTCATTGCGCAATTATGGCTCGATGAAAAAATATTATAACGATGAAAAAGGCTACAATTCCCGTTTAGATGAAATGCAAGCCGCTTTTTTATCCGTCAAATTGAAATATTTAGTTCAAGATAATGCTGCACGCAATCAAGTTGCGGCTTGGTACACCGAAATACTGAGGGGGGTCGGCGATATTGTTTTGCCTGTTGTGGCTGAAAATTGTACGTCCGTTTTCCACGTGTATATGATTCGGACGCACCAACGCGATGCTTTGCAAGAGCATTTGCATAAAAACGGTATCGGAACGGTTATCCACTACCCTATCCCACCCCATTTGCAAAAAGCGTATCAAGATTTGAATTATAAAAAAGGCGCATTTCCTTTAGCGGAAGAGATAGCGGAGACGTGTATTAGCTTGCCGATGTCGCCTATTTTAACACGTTCTGAAGTGGAACAAGTGGCGGAGTGTATCAAAGATTTTTTCAGAAAATAAGCCGTTCGATAACTTTACGAGGGTTTAAAACCCTCGTAAAGTTGTTACTCCTAAAAAATAAAAATAATGAAATCATTATTTCCGCATTTCTGTATTTCATTATTCACAGATTTCTGTAAAATACTATAACTCATTGATAATCAAATATTTATATTGAGTACTCTAATAAAAAACATGAATAGCGTCCAAGCAAAACTCATCGCACTTCCTAAAATATCCGACAAAAGGGGCAGTCTTTCTTTTGCTGAAAGCCATCGGCATTTGCCATTTGATATAAAACGGGTATTTTATCTATACGATATTGCAGAGGGTGAAACACGGGGGGCACATGCCCACAAAGAGTGCCATCAATTTTTAATTGCGCTTAATGGTAGTTTTGACGTGCTGGTGGATGATGGTGATAAAAAGGAAATCTTTCATTTGACTGAGCCGCATGTCGGCTTGCATATTCCGCCTATGTTGTGGGCAACAGAGTTGAATTTTTCGCAAGGAGCTATCTGTCTCGTTTTTGCATCCCTACCCTACGATGAAAGCGATTATATCCGCAATTATGCTGACTTTATAGGGGCGATTGCTTTGTAATGAGGTAATTTTATTCTTTTGGTTCGTTGCTTTCGGGCAGTTTTTCTATTTTATCACCTTTTAAATGCAAATAGTTTTTATCAGAAACCACTTTTTCACCGGTGGCTATTTCTACTCGTTCTCTCGCTTCGCCTGCCGTTTTACCACCTTTTGCTGCCGCTTCGTGGTTATCTTCATAACCTTGTGCATTCTGATTGACCGCAATAACTCGGGTCGTTTCTTCACCCAATGCTGTTAAAATCAGCTCTAACGGGGTCATGTGGTCACGTAAATTTTGACTCGGTTTCTCTAAACCTTTCAACTTTTTATGTTCAGTGGGATTCAGGCCAAAAGTCCCTTTAGCAATAGTGGCGGTCAAAATTGAAAATTCTCGATTATCAACCACTCCCCTATTTTTCCACTCGTCTGTCAATTGTTTACGGGTATCAATGGTTTGCATCCTTCTCAAAATCCATTCATCTGTGTAACCTTTTGCCCTATAAATTTCAGCTTGCCTTTCACTAAGCAATTCAGGGTTTTCTGTTTCGTCAATTGTTCGTTTACCTTGCTCTGCTAACCACATTTTCAACGGTTCTGCTTTGGGCGAAGGTACAGACATGACAATACGGAACACCCCCTCAGTATTGGCACAATCTGTTAAGCGATTACGTGTATCTGTGGCTTTCATTTTCAACCGTTCCGTAAATGGGAACGGTTGACTACTTGCCGTTTGTTCTTTGGCTTTGAGCTTCGCCCAATATGTTTTTGGGCTTGGGCTATTAGTCAAAACTTCAATGACATCTACAATGGAAAAATACCACTGCTCATCATGCCATACTTTCCTGATTTCTTTACCTTCGAAAGAAGGGACTATGTTTGAGTTTTCCATTTAATATTTTTAAATTTTTTCAATTTAAGTTGCCTACAAATTGTATGCAACTTAAAATTTTCAAGTTTTATTCTTTCAGTTCAGCATCTTCTATTAAATTTCCCTTTCGACCGTCTTTCAATGATTTCAAATAATTTTTATCCGATACCACTTTTATACCTGTATCCTTTTCGTAATTGTTTAATGATTTTCCAGCCGCTTGACCGCCTTTTATAGCCTTATCTCTATTCTCCTCAAAACCTTGTGCATCATCAACCGATGCTAAAATACGGGTTGTTTCTTCACCTAATGTTGAAAATAACAACTCCAAAGTAGTCATGTGGTCGCGTAGATTTTGGCTCGGCTTCTCTAAGCCTTTCAGTTTTTTATGTTCAGAAGGATTTAAACCAAACGTTCCCTTCGCAATAATAGCGGTTAAATTTGAATACTCTTGTCCTTGCTGTACGCCCCTATTTTTCCATTCATCAGTCAATTGTTTCCGCGTATCAATATTCTGAATACGTTGTTGTACCCATTCAACGGGGTATCCTTTGGCTATATAAATTTCTCGAAGTCGCTCAAAGCCTATTTCAGGATTTTCGGTTTCCTCTAAACGCTCTTTTCCCACTTGCGCCAACCAGAGTTTAAACGGTTCTGCCTTGGGCGAAGGCACCGACATGACGATACGGAACACCCCCTCAGTATTGGCGCAATCTGTAGGGTATGTTTTCCCATTTGCTCTCGCCAAACTGAATCTTTTACAAAATGTAAAAGATTCAGTTTCTCTTTTTTTTAAAGCTGACCAATAGACAGATGGGTTACTACTATCAGTCAAAACTTCAATGACATCTACAACAGAAAAATACCATTGCTCTTCATGCCATACTTTTCTGATTTCTTTACCTTCAAAAGAAGGCACTATACTTGAGTTTTCCATTTTATAAATTTAAAAACAAAAGTATTTAATTAAATTCAAACAAACAATTTAAATACAACATAAAATAGCATTTTTAATACAAAAATATAAATAATAAAAATAAAATAATTCAGTATTTACTGATTTCTGTATTTCAGTTTTTCTTTAAATCCTTAATTCTTGTTTCCAAATCTCTTATCAGCGGTAAAAATTGATTGTTCACTTCTGCAAAACTATTGGCATTCCGCACCTGTATTTGCTGTATCACCATACCCCTCAGTATTTTATCTTTTCGGAAGTCATCTACACTCAAATCACCCATATTTACGCCTTTCAAGGCAAAATACCCTTTATTTTCAACCTTAATACCTTCTATCGCTTGATTCGTGATGTCAGGATTATCAGCCGTCAATTGCCGAATGACATCATTCAAAGCCGCTTGATAATCTTCGTTCACCATTTTCAACTCATTTTGCCATTGCGCTAATTGAACCGTTTTTTGTTTGGCATCTGCTATTTTCAAAAGCCGCTTTTGTTCAACCTCAAAACTGGGGCTTGTGTAGCGATTTTTCACAGCATTGATGAAAAAACCGGCTTTATTATCCTTGATTTTACCTTGTTTCTCTTCATGTTGCGTGTAGGCAATGCCCGTCCGCAGGGCTTCTTCGGGTTGTGTATCTATCAAAAGATTCAAAACTTCACGGCTCACGCCCCATTTTTCGACCTTAGGGAATAGCTCATTAAAAACAGTTTGTGGCACTTCTTCCGATTCGGCATCTATCGTTGCATTGTCATTTTTCAACCATGAAGCCTGATTTTCTTCGATATGAAACACCAAACCGACTACTTTTTTACCGATTTTTGTTTCGTCATACGTGAATCGAATATCTGTACTTTCGCCCAATCGCCGCTGTGCTTCTTCGAGTACCCGCTGCTTGAAATTATTATACGGATTGTACTTCTCCCCCACCCCAAGCATGTCTTTCAACTCTTGCAAATCCAATTTAGGATGCAATTTATTGCGCCCATAATATTGTTTTAAAATATGATACAGTCGAATACTCGTGCTGGTATGCAAAAATTTATAGCTTCTAATATCAAATTTCGTAAAATCTCGCTTGAGTTGGAGCAAAAAAGGGCGTAAATCGGGGTGAAAAGTGAGTTTGATGTACATACTTTCATCTTCTTCCTTGTGTTTGAGTATTTTTCGACCTACCACGAGGTAAGTATCCAAAATCTCTTCCTTACCTTCATCGTTTTGGATAGTGACGTTGATTTCACGCTGTTTGAGCCGCTCTGAGGCTTCCAAAACGTATTGATATACAACCCCACCCTTCACAACGCCGGTAAAATCTATCAAATCTTTGATATAAATTTTATAATCCTTAAAATCCGTATCGTTCGGGTCAATCATCGAGCACATTTTGGCAAAAATGACCAATTCCCAAAACGTCATGTTATCCTTGTATTTGGCTTGGATAAATTCGTTGGACTGAACAAAAACGTTGTCGGATTTCTTTATGGGCAGCTTAGGCTTCATTACAAATACTTTAAAAAGTTGATTTATTACTACAAATTAATAAAACAGTGTAGTAATAAAAAAATAAAGTGTAGTTTTTGTAGTAATAACTAAACTGTTGTAAATCAATAACTTATGAAAATTGCCCGTTTATACCATCAAAAAAAAAATAATTAAAAAATCAATTCGATTGCTTGATAAAAGGGGTGTAGTAATTGAGGGCTAAATTTAGGTTTAATTAATTCTATAACTCATTGATTTTCAATTAATTATAAAGCAAAATAGTAATCATATTTGGAAGGGTGTATATTTTGTAGTAATAGAGTGTATATTTTGTAGCATTGGAGTGTATAAAGTGTAGTAATAGAGTGTATATTTTGTAGTAGTTGAGTGTATAAAGTGTAGTAATAAGGTGTATATTTTGTAGCAATAAGCCTCATAACTAATTGTAAATCAATTAGTTATGAGGCTTTAAATTTAAGAAATATAAAAAGAAATTTAAGAAATAACAAACAAAATATTGTAGGTTGTTTTTTCTTAAAATTAAGGAGTGTATATTTTGTAGTAATAAATTTTTGAGCTAAACCTCGGTTTAAATTAAAAATTAAATTTGCCAAGTGTATATTTTGTAGTAATAAGCACTTTTGCCTATTACCCATTACCCATCGCCCATTACTCATGGTTTACCCTTCACTAATCAAATCTTTTTCAAAAAGGCTTTGGGCATAATCTTTCATGCTCATGCCTTTTTCAGTGGCTCTGATTTTGATGCGGCGGTGTAGTTCCATTGGAATATCCAAAGTAAGCCGTGAAAGTTCTCCAGAGTGAATTTCTTTAACCGTTTCGTTCACAATTGCCTCTTGTACTGAGGGGGTATCTTTTTTATTTTTATTAAAAGATTTTGAGAAAAAGTCTTTTTTATCGCTCATTATTTCAGTATTTAAATTTTTAAAGAAAAACAGATTTCTGTATTTCAGTTTATACAGAAATCATTATAAATTTTTGATGATTTCGAAGAGTTCGTTGCTCAAATTACGGATTTCGTCGGCAGCTTTTTTATCTTTTCCTTCCACAACGCCGATGCCTTGCACGCCACATTCCTGATAAGCCATCCTATCGCCTATTTTATTTTGAAGTATTGGGATTTCAAAATCCTTCACCGCTTCTTCTGCCCCTTTGTGAAAACTGGTCTTTTTATAGCGATTTAAGACCAGATATGCAGGCAAAGGTTCTTGCCGGCGTACTTTGATGTCTTGATATCGCTCAAGGAATTTTTCAAAACTCCAAAGGTCAAATCCAGTTGGCGTTATCGGCACTACCACCAAGTCACTTTCTAACAAAATACGGCTCGCCAACGTAGAAAGGGCGGGAGTACCGTCCACAATGACCAACTGATAAGTCTCTCTCAATTCAGCTAAATTGGTAGAAAGAGATTTTTCAGAAATGGCAAACACAGGAATGCGGGGCGTTCGGTCACCGCGTTGTTCTATCCATTTCATCGATGTTTGTTGTTCAAAATCGGTGTCCACGATGCATACTTTGACGCCTTCAATCGCAAAATTGACTGCTAAATTTTGGCTGACGGTGGATTTTCCTACTCCCCCTTTAAGATTGACAATTGATAAAACCATACTTTTGAGTTCAAATTTTGGGCGAAATTACTTTATTTCTGTAAAATCGCAAAATCGTTTTTCATTTTTTACAGAAAACAATGATTTAATTAAATACAGAAATACAGATTTCTGTATTTAAAGATAATGACTATAAGATTGCGAACAGTCATTATCTTTACCCTAAGGTTAGATAATAACGAAATGGCTATTTTAGTAGTGGAAGTATAATTAAATTGCTTGAGTGTCAAATATTCTATTGAAAAATAGGGGCGTGGCTCTTACAGAAAATGACTTTTGTCATTTTTGTCGTCAATTAGGAAGGTTTTTAATACTTATACTTTTCAAATTTTAATTTAATGACTCATGTTTCCGCAAGCGGCAGAGCCGCAAAATATTTGTAGAAATCATCCAAATAATGTTTCGTAAGGTGCAGCGCACCGAAATATCATTTGTTTAAGGTGTCGGTGCGCTGCACCTTAACGGTATTGCAAACTGATTTCACTACAAATATTCAGGTGCTCTGCACCTTGTAGTACCATCAATTAAAGATAGAAAGTAGCATTAAAATTTAAATTTTTACAGAAATCTGTATTTCATTAAATGTGGTTTTCTGTATTTAATGATTATTAAAATAGGAGAGGAGTCCCTCTTAAAAGATTGTTACATTACTACATTATAGTATAAATATGAAGAAGACATTTTTAATTTGCTTATTTTTTACGATTTCGATAAGGCTTTTCAGCCAATTTATTGAAACAGATGTACTCGTTATTGGTGGCGGAACAAGCGGTATAGCGGCAGGCATACAGTCTGCTCGGCTCGGTGCAAAGACGATTATTATAGAAGAAACACCTTGGCTCGGCGGGATGTTGACCTCGGCAGGCGTATCAGCAACGGATGGCAATCATGAATTAGCATCGGGTTTATGGGCGGAATTTAGAGATAGTTTGCGCGTACGGTATGGCGGGGCGCGAGCTTTGGCAACGGGTTGGGTATCGAATACACAATTTGAGCCGCACGTGGGAGCGGATATTTTTAAAAATATGGCGGCGAAAGAGACCAATTTAAGGGTGTTTTTTGAAACGAAATTTCAGCGTTTGAAAAGAATTTATCCTTCAAAAGATGTGATACCGAATATTGAAGGCGGTTGGTCAGTTATCATAAAAGATAAAAAAGGGAAGACAATCACCATAGAAACGAGGATTTTGATTGATGCAACGGAATTGGGGGATGTGGCAAAAGCGGCAGGCGTACGTTATCGAATCGGAACGGATGACGCCAAAGAAACAGGGGAGGAGGACTATGCCGCGAGCCAATCGAACGTGATACAGGATATGACTTATGTGGCTATTTTAAAAGATTATGGCGCAGATGCGCCCGTGATTGCGAAGCCGCAGGGCTATGACCCCTCAGTATTTGATTGCAGTTGCGGCAAGGATTGTTCAGGAGAGAAGGTTGTAGGATGCGATAAAATGCTTGATTATGGCAAGCTGCCGAATAATAAATACATGATTAACTGGCGCATTTTCGGCAATGATTATTATGCGAATGTGATTGATGCTGATGAAAAAACGCGCAAAAAGGCGTATGCCGAAGCGAAAAAGCAAACAATGAGTTTTGTTTATTATATTCAGCAAGAGTTAGGTTATAAAAACTTAGGCTTGGCGAATGATGAATTTCCGACAGTGGATAAGCTGCCGTTCTTTCCATATCATCGAGAGAGCCGCCGTACTGAGGGGGTCGTGACGATGACGGTTAATCATCTTTTAAAACCATTTGACCAGCCCGAATTGCTTTATAGAACAGGCATTGCAGTAGGGGATTACCCGATTGACCATCATCATGCAAGTTATAAAGGAGTAGCACCGAAGCTTTATTTTCCAAAAATACCGTCTTTCAATGTGCCATTGGGCAGTTTGATTCCTAAGGATGTGGATGATTTGATTGTTGCTGAAAAGAGTATTTCAGTCACTAATATTGTGAACGGTTCGACGCGGTTACAGCCTTGTGTGATGCTGATAGGGCAAGCGGCGGGCGTATTGGCTGCTATGTGTGCAAAGGAAAATGTTGCACCGAGAAAAGTATCAGTGCGTAAAATCCAAGAGATTTTGCTACAAAATAAAGCTTATCTGATGCCTTATAATGATGTAAAACCCAATCATCCATTTTTTGATGCCATTCAGCGGGTGGGTGCAACGGGTTTACTGAGGGGTAGGGGAGAAGCGCATGAATGGGCAAATCGGACATGGTTTGAGCCGGATTCGGTGGTGACGATGAAAACATTTTATGAGGCTTTTAGCCCGTTTTCAAATGAGGCTGCGCCTTCGCAGTCGCCTTCATTTCCAACTAATTTGACTGATTCGCCTACGGTTTTAAAAGCCGATGAAGTGATAGAAATGCTTTGGAACTTGGGCAATGTGATGAATATTGATTTAGAAAATTATGCTGATTATGTTACCTTCAAAAAAACAATTGTGAATGATTGGACGGCGATGAAATTAGGGAATTTTGATAAAAACAAAACCGTTAAACGTTCGGAATTAGCTGTTTTGATGGATTTTTATTTAGATCCTTTTCACAATAAAGAAGTGGATTTTAAAGGTTATTTTAGATAAAAATCACATTTGAGTAATTTTTTTACTCATAATACAAATTCTCTTACTACTTTTGCAAGGATTTTAATTAAGAATATATTTATCCTCGCTTTATAAATGTTAAGAGATAAACGAATCACACTACTAAAACTCATCACATTCCTGCTTTTTTCGGCGTTTGGTTTGCCTAAAACCTTCGCACAAAGCTATTACACACCCCTCAGTAATAGCCTACTCAATCCGATAGAAGATTCCATTCACAGTTTAGACCGCCGTTATTTTACGGCTGCCAAACCTTTTTTAGCAGGCGAGGTGAGTGGCTTATTGGATAGTTTTACCGACCGCATGAAATTGACTAACCGTTTTGCATCGGGCAATTGGTTTGGTAGAAAAATTTACAATGAGGATTTATTTAAAGTTCACTCCAAAGATTTTGGTTTCCGCATTAATCCGCTTTTTCATCTGACGGTTGGGAAAGATAATCAAACGCCGGAAGGGGGCATTTATCTCAATACAAGGGGTATTCAGGCAGATGGTCGCATCGGTAAAAATGTCTTTTTTTATTCCGAATTCCTTGAAAATCAAGCATTTTACCCCAAATATCAGCGAGATTTTATCAATGAAAAAACGATTGTACCCGGACAAGGTAGCCCAAAAACGTTTGGTAAAAATAGAGATGCTTATGATTTTGCTTCAGTAAAAGGGCATGTTGAATATCAAGCCAGTCAGTTTTTTAATTTTAGATTTGGCTACGGACAGAATTTTTTTGGCGATGGCTATCGCTCTTTGTTGTTATCTGATAATAGTTTTAATTATCCTTATCTCCGCATTACCACATCTTTTTGGAAAATTCGATACACCAATTTGTTTACGCAAATGGACGATATTCGCTTTAATAATGCGAATGGCACTTTTATTCGTAAATTTAATACGATGCATTTATTGTCGCTCGATGTAACGCGGCGTTTGAATGTGAGTGTTTTTGAAGCTGTTGTGTATGGCGATAGTGCACGCACGCGGGGGTATGATGTGAATTATCTGAACCCTATTATTTTTTATCGCCCGTTGGAATATGCTTTAGGGTCAAATGCTGGAAATGTGTTATTGGGTATGAATATGAAATATAAATTGACCAATAAAACCCATTTATACGGTCAGTTTATATTAGATGAGTTTTTTTTTAAAGAGATAAAAGCGGCTAATGGCTGGTGGGCTAATAAATTCGGCTATCAGATTGGCTTTAAATCCATCAATGCCCTTATTCCTAATTTGACGATTCAATCGGAATACAATTGGGTGCGTCCTTTTACGTACAGTCATTTTGACGTTTTCCAAAATTTTGCCCATTACAATCAGCCTTTAGCCCATCCTTTGGGGTCTAATTTCAAGGAATCCGTTACTTTTTTAAGATATAGATACAAACGCTTTTTGGGCGATTTGCAAATCATGTACGCTAAACAGGGTAGGGACACCGTTAATGCTAATTTTGGAACCAATGTTTATAAAAGCTATACGACGCGCACAAAAGAATATGGCAATGAAGTAGGGCAGGGTATAGCCACCAGTACTTTTTTGACGGATGCTAAAATTGCCTATTTGGTGAATCCTAAAACAAATTTGCGTTTAGAATTGGGTGTTACTTTGAGGCGTTTCAAAACGGCGACTGAAAAAGGAACGCTCCAAAATGAGACAACAAAATACATCTACTTCGGCTTGCATTCTGACATTGCCAATCGGTATTTCGATTTTTAGGATTGAGACTTATCATTTGCTGAAACGTCTTAAAATACTGAGGGGGTAAAAATGAGCTGCATAAAAGCGTAGCGCATGATATTTTTTGATAATTTTGCCCCGCTTTTAAAGCATTTCAATTATTACATTTAAAAAACTTGACAATATTTAGATGAGTGATATTCAAACAACATCTATTCCGCCCATTGAGAATGATGAGATTACGCTGAAAGAGCTGATACTCAAAACTAAAGAGTATTTTATAGAGATTATACGCTATTGGTATATCGTTTTGCTTTTCATTTTGCCTATTGCTTCTTATATGTTTTATGATGCCTATAAAACAAAAGCCACTTATAAAGCAGACTTGACATTTAGTGTCAATGCTGATCAAGGGACTTCTTTGGGTTTAGCGGCGGCTTTAGGTGGCTTAGGGGAGTTAGGAGGAAACACGAAATTGGATAAAATAGTAGAGCTGTCAAAATCAAGAAAAATATCTCAAACGGCATTGTTTCGCAGAGCCGTTATCAACAATGTAGACGATTATTTTGCTAATCATCTTATTCGAGAAAGAGAATTGCATGTAGGATGGGCAGGTGATACATCAGGCTTAAAAGATTTTTTATTTAAAAGAAGCAGTGTTGATAGTTTTACCAGAACTGAAAACGGTGCTTTGCTCAAATTACACGATATTTTAGTCGGGAAGACGCCCATTTTCACCGGTGCTTATGATAAAAAATCGGAGGTCATGAAATTATCATTGACCACCACCAATGAAGATTTATCCATTGGTTTACTGAAAGTGATTTATGATGATTTAAGTACGTATTATGTTGCCAAATCAACATCTAAAGAAGAAAGAACCTATAAACTATTTAGAGCTAAAGCCGATTCGTTGAAAAATCTTGTCAGAAGTAAAGACATGAGCGCCGATAGATACGAAGATAGAAATAGAGGGTCTCTTTTTCTGGAAGATAAACGCGAAGCCGATAGACTCAAAAAAGAAGCCTATATCTATAACACCCTATATGGCGAAACAGAGAAAAATATGACTTTAGCCAGTTTTGCCTTAGAAAGTAAAGCCCCTTTCATTCAAGAAATAGATATGCCTATTTCACCCATCAAAGGAGAGAAAAAATCTAAAAAAATGGCATTGATTACTGGCTTTCTTTTAGGCGGTTTTTTGGGAGCAATAGTCATTATATTGAGAAAAATTTTGCGCGAATCATTAGCCTAAGCACATACATAGGTAATGAGTAATGCACTGGCGGTGCAACATGTCGGTAGAAAAAGGCGATGAGTAAGAATGCACCAGAGGTGCAACATATCGGTAGAAAAAGGTAATGAGTAAGAATGCACCGGAGGTGCAACATGTTGGTAGAAATTTTTTGAATACCACATGTGTTAGAGACACATGAACGGCGAAGCCATGTTTAAAAGTGAAAAAGTAAAGCGATATTAGAATTTATGTATCAAGATTTACTGAATAAAAAGAAAAAGATTGCAGTCATTGGCTTAGGCTATGTCGGTTTGCCGATTGCGCTTGAATTTGCTAAACATTTTAGCGTCATTGGGTTTGACATCAATGAAAAGAGGGTAGAGCTAATGCAGCAAGGCATTGACCCTTCCAAAGAATTAGAAGCCAGTGCATTTCAGAATACAGATATTATTTTCACCAATGACCTCGAAATACTGAGGGGGGCTCATTTTTTTATAATAGCCGTACCCACCGATATTGACGAACACCGAGTACCCAATCTCACGCCACTCAAAAAAGCATCTGAAACCGTTGGTCAAGTTTTGAAAAAAGGGGATTATGCCGTGTATGAATCCACTGTTTATCCAGGCTGTACCGAAGAAGATTGCTTACCCATATTAGAAGAAAAAAGTGGTTTGGCGTTTGGAACAGATTTTAAATTGGGCTATTCCCCTGAGCGCATCGTACCAGGCGATAAAGTGAAAACCCTCACTAAAATCCTAAAAATCGTATCGGGTAGTGATGCGGAGGCGACAGAAGAAATCGCTCAAGTGTATGGTCATATCATCGAGGCGGGTATTTATAGAGCGTCGTGTATAAAAGTAGCGGAAGCCGCCAAAGTGATAGAAAATACCCAAA
>JAYUUR010000244.1:0-4501 GCA_043754475.1 Saprospiraceae bacterium
AAAAACAATGTTTGAATGTCATGCCATAACTTGTGCTATAAAAAAAGGCTTTAACTACTCACGTTTTCATCAGAAAAATGCATAGCTAAAGCCTTAAAATGTCTTAAAAAACTCAAAACTCATAACTCAAACTAATACTGCCTCGCTCTTAATAATGCCACTTTTTACCAAATATTCAGCGATTTGTACAGCATTCGTAGCAGCCCCTTTGCGGAGGTTGTCAGCCACAACCCACAGGTTGAGGGTTTTAGGTTGAGATTCATCGCGGCGGATTCTGCCGACGAAGACTTCATCGCGGTTGTGAGCGTCTTTAGGCATTGGGTATTTGAAATTTTGAACATCATCTACCACAATGACCCCCTCAGTATTTTCAAGTAATTCGCGCACTTCTGCCAAATCATATTCGTGTTCAAACTCCAAATTAATGGCTTCAGAATGTCCACCAACAACAGGAATGCGAACAGTCGTAGCCGTCACTCGAATCGAATCATCGCCCATAATTTTCTTCGTTTCATTCACCATTTTCATTTCCTCTTTGGTATAACCATTTTCAAGGAAAACATCAATATGCGGAATCACATTCATGTCAATAGTGTGTTTATACGCCATTTCACCGTCAAAAATGCCATTGCGCTCGTTCATCATTTGAGTCACGGCTTTTACACCCGTACCCGTAACGGATTGATAAGTGGACACAACCACGCGTTTAATTTTATATTTATCATGCAATGGCTTCATCACTACCACCATTTGAATCGTCGAACAGTTTGGATTGGCGATGATTTTATCGTCAGCCGTCAAGGTATCTGCATTGACTTCAGGTACGACGAGTTTCTTAGTCGGATCCATCCGCCAAGCTGAAGAATTATCAATCACCGTTGTGCCGACTGCTGAGAATTGAGGCGCGAACTCCGTAGAAGTGCCGCCGCCCGCCGAGAAAATGGCAATGTCGGGACGGGCTGCAATCGCATCCGCCATGCTCACAATTTTATAAGGCTGCCCTTTGAAAATGACCTCTTTGCCAACGCTTCTTTCAGAGGCAACAGGTATAAATTCAGAAATGGGGAAATTACGTTCTTCAAGAACTTTTAACATCGCTGTGCCGACCAAACCGGTAGCACCTACCACAGCTACTTTCATTTTCTGCTCGTTTTATTTTGAATTGATAAAATAATTGGTAAATTTGAGTGCAAAGGTAAATAAACATAACACATATAAAATGAAAAACCCTATTTTTTACTCGAATTTTAAGCCGTGCTTTTTAATTATTCTCCTTCTGATGCTCTTTATACTGAGGGGGTCTGCTCAAAATCAAACGGTTCAACCGTATGATATTTTGATTAGTGAGTTTATGGCTGACCCTACGCCTCCTGAGCATTTGCCGAATGCTGAATACATTGAGTTGTACAACCGCACCAGTAAAACTATTAATTTGAAAGATTTTAAAATTGTAAATGGCAGTGTACCTTCATCTAATTTTCCTGACAGAGATTTTAAACCCAATAGTTTTATTATAGTTTATGAAAAAAAATCAACTGCTAATTTTAGTGCTTTTGGAGATACAATACAATTGATAAATCTTCCTACTTTAAGCAATCCTAACGATATTTTTCACCTAAAATCAAATGACAATATTGTAATTGATGCAGCTTCTTATGACCTTTCATATTATCAAAGTCCCAATAAGGCTCTAGGCGGGTGGTCACTTGAGCGTATAAATTTTAATATTTCTTGCACAACAAATAACTGGATTGCTTCTAATAATGCAAGTGGTGGAACACCTGGAAAAAAGAATTCAGTCTTTCGAGATACGACTGATAAAGCTCCGCCTAAACTTGTTTTAGCCTATACTGATGGTAGTAAAAAAGTTATTATTAATTTCGATAAATCATTGAATAGAGAATTAGCTACTCAAATAAACCATTATTCGATTGATAATAATATAAAAATTAATAGTCTAAAAATTTTAGACACTGTATTCTTTAAAAATTTTCAAATTAATTTAAATGATTCTTTAAAAAAGAACAAATTATACAACCTCATAGTTAAAACAACACTTACAGATTGTTTGGGAATACCCCTGAGTAAGCCTGACACAATTAAATTACAATTGCCTGAAACACCGGTGCGCAATGATTTGATTATCAATGAGTTATTGTTTAATCCTGAGGCAGGTGGTTCGCGCTTTGTCGAAATTTATAATCGTTCAATGAAAGTGATTGACTTATACGAAATAAAAATAGAAGACACAACAAAAAGGGATATTAAAGCAATCACAAATCATTATCCTCTTTTTCCAAAAGAATATGTAGTCTTGGCTGAAAATCCCAATTATATTTTGAAGAGGTACAATGCCTATATGTATAAAAAAGCTATCATAAAAAATCGCTTGCCTATATGGAGTGATTTAAAAGGAAATGTATCTTTATATGAAAATAAATCACTAATTATAGACAATTTCAACTACTACAAAAGCTTCCACAACCCCTTACTCTCCAATACTGAGGGGGTATCTTTAGAACGAATAAACCCCAATGATTCGACGAATAATGCGGCGAATTGGCATTCGGCGGCGGCGACGGTTTTGTATGCTACGCCCGCTTATCAGAATTCTCAAATGAGTGCTGCCCCCTCAGTATCAGGCAATAATGAAGACATTTTTACACTATACAACAAAACGTTTTCGCCTAATGACGATGGTTTTCAAGACTACCTTTTGATGCATTATGCCATTGACAAAAAAGGATATTTAGCCAATATCTCTATTTTTGACATAGAAGGCAGGTTAGTTAAAAGATTGAAAATCAATGAGTTGTTATCTACAGAAGGGCAAATTAAATGGGATGGTGAAACGGAAGAAAAACTGGTAGCTCCTGTTGGTACGTACATTATTTATATTGAGCTGATAGACCCTGATGGCGGCGTGAAAAAGTTTAAAAAACTATGTGTATTGGCTGATAAGTTTTGAAATAAATGTTAAAAAACAAGGGCTAACGGATTGTGACATGAAAAATTTATTAATTTTGCCCTAATGAATATTTTTGAATCGAAAACAGTAAGGGTTAATGTGTTAACGAATCTTACCTCAATCGTGTTGATACTTGGGGTATTTTTTTGCATTTATACACCCAATTACATGTTTTTTAAATGGTGGTCGCAATATGCTTCTCAGATTACGATTGCTTATTGGATTTTAGGCTTGCTTTTTTTAGCGTTCAAATCACCTCGATTGACTTTAATTGCATTTGTAAGTTGTGCTTTTTTATGTCTTTATTTGAAAAATACAACCAATCCGGCTCTCGCGCCGCCTAAAGTCACGAGCGAACCTATCATAAAAATCGCTCAATTCAACCTTACTTCTACCAATAGTAATTACGATGAAACCATCAATGCCATTAAAAAAACGGGCGCGGATATTATCTCCATTCAAGAGGTTTCACCTGACTGGAACAAGGTGCTAAAAGATTCATTATCAACCAGTTATCCATATAATTGTCAAATTGCAGGTTTGGATGTTTACAGTATGAAATTGTATTCCAAATATGCGTTTACTACTTGCGATACATTTTATTGCGACAATGTGCCGAATCTGATTTTAGGGTTCAACAATCAATATTCATCCCGTAAAATATATGTCATCGCTTCATATATTGCGCCGCCTCTATTTTCATCGGCTTATCAAAAATTGCAGCATCAATTGGATACTTTGGCAACGCATATTAAGCGTTTGAATTGCCCTGTCATCACCGTAGGAGACTACAATATTCATGGTTCTTCCTTTGAAATACAGCAATTTCGCCACATTGCTGACTTAAATGACAGCCGCCGAGGCTACCGACCTGACCGCAGCAACGGGTATATTTCACTACTCGAAGTACCGACCGACCATATTTTTTATACGGCTGAAATGACATGTATAGAATTCCTTACCATCAGTGGACCGCATGAGGAACGGTTAGGAATTGAAGGCTCTTATCAATTCAATAAGGATTCGATGGTAGAATATAAGCCTTTGCAGTTGCAGGGTTTTCAGCCTTGTAAGAATTGCCCGAAGTGAGGGAATAATTACTGAGGGGTACACTTTTCACTATTACCTTTGCGCCAACCCACACGCAATACTTGATACGTCTTTGAGTATTTGGCGATAATGATTTATTTTTTCCATTCTACAATTTAAGGGCATTTTGTTTACACATTTCAAAAAAGGTTGTGATTGCTGCAAAAAGAGTATCTAATTCGAGTATCGTGTAAAAGCTTTCATTTTCCATGAATACAGAATTGTCTAATTTGCCGAATTCCCAATTATCGCCATTCGTGACAATGCCGAAGACAGGCAACTCGGGTTTACCATTTATTTTTTGTATCGTGTACATTTCTAAGAGACATTGCGCCCAGCCGCCTTCAAAATCATCTTTTTTGGCTTCCACAACCGCTAATAAAGGTTTACCAAATATTATTTTGCCCCGTTCCGATTGTTTTGCAACGATATAATCGGGCATAC
>JAYUUR010000245.1:0-4499 GCA_043754475.1 Saprospiraceae bacterium
TGAATGAGTTTGAGCAATCTTATTATCAAAAGAAAAACGCTATCAATAAAATGGAAGACGATTTGAGGAAACTCAATCGTCAGCGAACGGATTTACAGCTTTTAGTGAATAATTTGAAAGATAAATTCAATGATTTAAAAATTCAAATCACCGCTATCGGTGAGCGTTTGCAAGTAGAATTCAATATATCAGTCAATGATTTGATTAATCAAAAGCCTAAAGAAGGCTTGATAAGAGAGGATTTGCAGCGAAAAGTGGATAATCAGAAGCGACAATTAGATACTTTCGGCGAAATCAACCCAATGGCAGTCGAGGCTTATAATGAAATGACAGAACGCCACAATACCATTGCCGAACAACGTGATGATATTGTGAATGCCAAGGTGTCATTGCTCCAGACGATGAAAGAAATTGAAGAGACAGCGACTGCCCAGTTTTTGGAAGCTTTCAACACAGTCAGAATTTCTTTTATTGATGTTTTTAAAAGTCTTTTTGATGAAGATGATACGGCCGATTTGATTCTCACCGACCCGAACAACCCGCTTGAATCAGGTATTCAAATCATAGCGAAACCCAAAGGCAAGCGTCCGCAAAGTATCGCGCAGCTTTCGGGCGGTGAAAAAACATTGACGGCTACTGCTTTGCTTTTTGCATTGTACCTTTACAAGCCAGCACCTTTTTGTATATTTGATGAGGTAGATGCCCCTTTAGACGATGCAAATATTGGCAAATTCAATAAAATCATTAAGAAATTTTCTAAAGATTCCCAATTTATCATTGTCACTCATAACAAGGCGACGATGGCGGCGGTGGATGTTATATATGGTGTGCACATGCCTGAACAAGGTGTGAGCGAAGTGACGCCTGTTGACTTTCGTCAGTTATGAATTATGAGTTGTGAGTTCTTTAATCAATATAAAATTTGTTTATTAATGGAAAAACATACAAAAAGTAGCCATTTTAACGTGCTTTTGATTTGTTTTCTACCAATATGCCATGCCTAACGGCATCTTCAACCCATTATTCGCATTATATACTTCATAATTCATAACTCACAACTAAAAAATGAAACCTTTCATCATTGGCATCACAGGCGGCTCAGGTAGCGGCAAGACAACTTTCATCAAGCATATTCGGGATCAATTTACCGAAGCGGAGTTGTGCATTATTTCTCAGGATGATTATTATCGCCCGCGCAGTGAGCAGGCAGTGGATGATAAAGGTGTGCATAATTTTGATTTGCCACAATCTATTGATAAGAAGGCGTTTCATGCCGATGTTGAGAAATTATTGAAGGGCGAAGCGGTTGAAAAAGTAGAGTATGTTTTCAATAATACCGATGCCACCCCCTCAGTAAAAGTGTTCAAACCCGCGCCGATTGTGATTGTGGAAGGGCTTTTTATTTTTCATTATAAAAAAATACGGCGGCTATTGGACTTGAAAGTCTTTTTTTATGCGGCAGACCATTTGAAGGTGATTCGGCGAATTCTGAGAGATCAAGTAGAGCGTGGCTATGCGATTGACGATGTTTTATATCGCTACGAACACCATGTAATGCCCAGTTATTTGAAATATATACAGCCTTATATGCAGGATGCGGATTTGATTATCAATAATAATACTGATTTTAATATGGGATTGGATGTTTTAGGGGGCTTTTTGAGGGATAAATTGAATCGGATTAATGTGCAGGATGGGGAATAAAATATTAAAATTTTTCAAGAACACAAGGTTGAAATCTTAAATTTGAAACTATGCGCTTAATTTTTACAAGTTTTGTTTTTTTTACCTTTTTGCTAAATTTAAAAGGTCAAATTCATTTTGAAGACCCTTATATATATGCAACGGGACGTTACATTTTCTCTTTAGGTGGTAGAAACAATTCCATTTTTGAGGAGAATACATCTTCACCTATTTATACTCCACCATATAAAAAAATATTTTACCATTCATGGGCAAATAGCAGTTGGCAACCCTCAGGACAAACTATACTCAACTATCTTAATGATAATTGCGCTCAACTAAAATCAGTGAATTTTTTTATTGGTAATAGAGAGTCCATTCGTGATAGTTTTGTTATTGTGAATGGAGTGAGGAAAGAATATAAGCTTTATCAAATAAATACAATGAGTGAACTGATTGAAAAAAAACATGAGAAGTATTTTTATAACAATCATTTAAAATTAGATTCTGTGTTTTTAATTGGCGGGTCATTCGATAAAATAGTATATTCCTATATTTATAATAGTCGAAATCGTCAAATAGCTACAACGATAACAGGCGTTTCAACTACTGAAAGAACAGTTCTTGCACGTAATATTTGTCAATATGATGACAATGGCGAATTATCATATTTTAAAGAAGAAGATTACACAGATAACAGATGGAAGAGCAATCAAGAATGGTTTTTAAAATGGTCGTCGGGCAAATTATTGAGCTTTAAAAACATTGATTATTTTAATAATCCAATAGATACGCAACGCCTAACCTTTAATTATATTGGTACCACAAATATAATTCAAAATATAGTTTATGAAATATATAAAGCATCGACAAATACTTGGGACGCACAAAAGCGATATGTGAATGTATCTCAAAATGCTAAAGGATACCCCACTCAGATTGATTATCAAAGTTCACCTAATAATGGTGTAAATTGGGGAACTTATGAACGATACATTTTCAAATATTATCCAAACGATACTTTGCTTTATGAAAGGACAAATATAAATCTGATACCCACAATTCCTGTAAATCGTGATAGAGAAACCTTTGAATATTGTGGTATTGCACCAATTGTCTCCCTCAATGACATTGAAAACTTAGATTTCAGTATCTATCCTAACCCTACTGACAAAGTACTGAATATTCAATTATCTCAAAATACTGAGGGGGGTGCTGTTGAAATTTATAATACATTGGGAATACTTGTCTGTAAATCGAATCAATCGGCAATTGATATTTCTAATTTAAAAGAGGGTATCTATTTTGCTCAAGTCAAGCAAAATTTGAAGGTAGGAATAAAGCGTTTTTTAATTTTAAGATAGACTTCTATTCTTTTTCTCCTTCCTTTTTTTAGAAGACGAAAAGAAGGATATTAAGAATACTGAGGGGGTCACTCATCACTCTTAGATTCCGCAAATTGAACATTTTCATAAATATCCACAAGTTGCAAATGACCATTAAAATATGGCAATCCAATCGTATCTTCAGCATTGGTAAATATCTCAAAACGCCAACCTTTTTCATCTCGACTATACAACTCCACTAACATTTCTTCTTGAGAAATAATCATGTAATATTGCAATGATGGGAGGGTGGTATATTGCTTCAATTTATCATCGTGATCAATTTTAGAAGAGTTTTCTGAAGTGACTTCAATGAGCATTTCAGGTTTTGTTATAGCATGTGTTTCCGTAATTTCCGACAGTTTTGCTACGGAAACATCTGGATAGCGATATATTTTCCTTGTTTGAATGATAGCTCTGACATCGTGACGAATTATAACATAGCCTTTTTTACTCAATTGAGTGCGGAGGTTGTAACCGCAATTGTCAGCTATTAGATTAGCAATTACACTTTCTCCGGGCATAGGGATGAGTTTTCCGTTAACAAATTCATGGCGAACATCTGAGTGTTTTTCCAACTCAAAATATTCTTCTATTGTATATTTTTTTTCCTCAGCAATAATTGTCATTTCGCTCATTTTTTAATTGACAAAAATAGGCATTAAATATGGAAAAACAAAAAATGCGCTCAAAGAGCGTCAATTCTTCTTCACCCTTTTCAACGGCAACAAATTCATCGCATTTCGACTCAAATTCTCTATACCGACACGAGCAAAGCGGCTACTTTCATCATAAAAGAGAAAAATAATAGGGGCTTCTTCTATCAATATTTTATCCAATTGATGGTATAAATCATACCTTTTAGTATCATCATTTTCAATCAAAGCTGCTTCATAAATGCGGTCAAATTCAATGTTTTTGAAACGCGTGTAGTTAGGCGGTGCCGGGTTTTTGGAATAAAAGAAAGTATAGTACGATTCCGCATCGGGATAATCAGCAATCCAAGAACCTCTAAAAAATGGGGTCGTTCCTTTGGTCATCATTTCGCGCATAGTAGCAGTTTCAATCACATCAAGATTGGTTTTGATGCCCAGTTCTTCCCATTGTCGAGCGATGAAAGTGCATAGATCGAGATAGTCTTTATTGAGCGTTAATTTAATAGTCGGAAGACCTTTGCCATTGGGGAAACCAGCTTCGGCGAGCAACTGTCTGGCTTTTGCAGGGTTGTAATTATACCCAGCCTGGCGCGCTCCACTCGCAGTAACATTGCTATCTATTTGAGTAGAAAAATCAACAAAAGAAGGCAATCCTCTTGGTGCAAATCCTGCATTCGCAGGTTGACCCATTGAATTGCGTAAGGTTCTAAGCATCAATTCTCTATCAAAACCGTAGTTCAAAGCCTGCCGAATCTTTTTTATACTGAGGGGGTTG
>JAYUUR010000246.1:0-4498 GCA_043754475.1 Saprospiraceae bacterium
ACCTCAGGTTTTGACTTGAAACCTCAGGTTTTAGTATTGTACGGTTGTGAGTAACCTTGAAAAAAGTCTGGAATCGGGTATAATGTAGATAATATTGCGCCCAGAAATGTTTATATTCATTATCGTTTTCATCTTGAGTTAATACAAGGCAATTTCTCATATTTTAATGATTGTTTGGGTTATCATTTATTCTAAAGCAATCAATTAATATTCATCAAAAACACATAGTGTTTTCTTTTATTTCAATAATGACACTTTGTCTGCTGTTATAATTTGATTACTCTCTATAACTTTAACTGTTGGTGGTTCTGAAAATTGATATGTTTTCAATTCGTCAATAAGGTCATTGAAGTCATTGCTTGTTGCTACTACAACATTGTCAAGTCCAATTACATCGCCACTTTTGATTTTAGCTTTTACACTTTTAGCTTCGTTTACTTCAAGTGTTACTAAATAACTCAAAGCTTTTCTATGTACATATTTTAATGCGATTGCTTCTAAATCCGCTTGTTTATATCGTTCTCTTAAACTGGTCTTTGCGGAAATACATATTGGTCCACGTTCTGTAGTATAAAACATCAAGTCGTAAATTACATTTGGAACAAAAGCAACTTTTGCGCTCATATAAATTGGTAAAATATTTTCTCTTACGAAAAGTGTCGCTAAAATGTACTCAAATATTTTTCCGTTTAGGTTGTTGTTACCTTCGGGATGTTTTTGGAAAGCTGCCCAATAGGTTGAGATATAATCAGATGGTTTGTTGTATTTTACATCTAAAAAGCTGGGGAATAAACTGTCAAATACGACTTCTGCCTTATTATTTACGCCAACGGTTATGCCTAATTGGTTTAGTTTGTTCATTACTTATCTAAAATTAGTTCTAAAATATTGTTTGCAGTTGCTTGGATTGCAGGGACTGCTACAGAGTTACCAAATTGTTTATAGGCTGATACATCAGCAACTGGAATTTTAAATGTGTCAGGAAAGCCTTGCAATCTTGCCCATTCTCTTGGAGTCATCTTGCGAATACCTTCACGGTTTACAACTCCTTTAATATGTGTTGTTGGTGTATAATCAATAATTCTATCATCAATTACCAAATTCCTTTCTCTTCCCATTCCACCAACTACAATTGCATTTGCTATACCATCATCAGGTATTATTCCATATCCAAATCCATTGCCTTTACTTTCATGCCTTGCTTTATGATTGCGTAAAGTTTGTACATATTGAGTAGAAAGATAATACCGCGTCGGAACAACAAATTCTTCTTTCACCTTTGCAAAAGTAACTTTTTCAGCATTGGGTTTTGGATATTTAAAATCATTTATTCCTAAATCTTTTCTAAATCCAACTATATAAATTCTTTCACGATTTTGTGGAACGCCAAAATCTTTAGCATTCATTATTTGTGGCTCAGGAACAAAATATCCTAAGTCATTCCTTAAAACATTCAAAATCGTTTCTAATGTTTTTCCTTTATCGTGGTTTCTTAAACCTTTCACATTTTCTAAGAAAATTGCTTTTGGTTGTTTTCGTTTAATTATTTCTGCGACATCAAAAAACAATGTTCCTCTTGTATCATCGAATCCTCCTCTTCGTCCTGCAATTGAAAACGCTTGACATGGAAAACCTGCACATAGTAAATCAAAGTTATCGGGAATAAATTTCTTAGTTTCTTCTTTTGTAATATCTCCAAAAGGAGTCTCTCCAAAATTAGCAGCGTAAGTTTTTTGAGCTGCAACATCCCACTCACTCGTAAAAATACATTTACCCCCTAAATTTTGCATTGCCATTCTAAATCCTCCAATGCCTGCAAATAAATCAATAAATTTGAAAGTGGGGTTTTCAGGTTCGGGAAATGGAATATCTGTTTTTTTAAAATCAAATAAAAGATATTGAAGAGCATTTTCAGCAACTTCGTTTGTAATTTGTTCTTCGGGAGTCTTATTTTGTAAGTGTTTTTTTATATAAAAAATTGCATCATCTTTGAAGTATTTAGAAACACCATTTTCATGATTATGTAAGTAATGTGTAAAAGCTGCTTTACCATTGCTTACAGGTTCAACCAAACGAATTTTGAATTTCGTCCCATTTATTTCTTCAATATTTATCTTTTCTTTAAAATCCATTTGCGTTGAGTAACAATTATTTTTTATTTTAACAATGGACAAAGTTACCAAAAAGCAATTATAAACAAAACTAAATGAAAGTTGTTAATTTTTTTTAACAAATTGTATCAAATTTATTTTCTTTATGGGGTATCTGTCTTTGATAGATACCCCCTCAGTATTTTAAAAAAAAACTTTACTTTTGCAATCCAAAATTCAAGATGCAACAAAATCTCTATTTATAAAGAATCTTTGGAGTGAGGTTTTCGTTAATGAATAAAAAAATTTAAACCGTAAAATATTCAATTTCAATTTTTTATGATAAAAATAACTTTTCCCGACGGTAATGTTCGAGAGTATGCACAAGGCACTTCGAGCATGGATATAGCCAAATCCATCAGCATGGGCTTGGCTCAAAAGGTTTTGGTGGTAAAAGTAAATGGTGAAATATGGGATGCCACTCGCCCTATTAACGACGATGTCACATTGCAGTTGCTCACGTGGGACGATACTGAGGGGAAGTCAACCTTTTGGCATTCGTCGGCGCATTTGATGGCAGAGGCTTTGGAGGCTTTGTATCCGGGCATCAAATTCGGTATCGGACCGGCTTTAGAGCAGGGCTTTTATTACGATGTGGATTTGGGCGATAAATCATTTTCGACCACTGATTTTCAAAAAGTTGAAGAGAAAATGCTTGAATTGGCGCGTAAAAAGAGCGAATATGTGCGCCGAGAAGTATCAAAAGCGGATGCCCTTGATTTTTTTGTGGATAAAGGCGATGAGTATAAAATTGAATTGTTGCAGGAGTTGGAAGATGGCACTATCACTTTTTATCATCAAGGCAATTTTACCGATTTGTGCAGAGGTCCGCATATTCCCAGTACTGAGGTGATAAAAGCAGTGAAGCTGACGAAGGTTTCGGGAGCTTATTGGCGTGGCGATGATAAACGCCAGCAGATGACACGTATATATGGTGTGACTTTTCCAAAGCAACAGGATTTGAAGGACTATTTGACTTTTATTGAAGAAGCCCTCAAGCGTGACCATCGTAAGTTAGGGACTGAATTGGAGCTTTTCATGTTTTCTGAAAAAGTGGGTGCAGGTTTACCTATTTGGTTGCCACGTGGTACGGCTTTAAGAACACGTTTAGAAGATTTTTTGAAAAAAGAGCAACTTAAACGCGGCTATCAACCTGTCATCACGCCGCATATCGGTAAAAAAGAATTGTACGTCACATCAGGTCACTGGGAAAAATATGGTGAGGATTCATTTCAATCTATCAAAACGCCGCGTATTGATGAAGAGTTTTTATTGAAACCCATGAATTGTCCGCATCACTGCGAGATATTTGGATATAAACCACGCTCTTACAAGGAGTTGCCTGTTCGGATTGCTGAGTTCGGTACTGTTTATCGCTACGAACAGACAGGCGAATTGCATGGTTTGACGCGCGTAAGAGGTTTTACTCAAGACGATGCGCATCTTTTCTGTACGCCTGAGCAAGTAAAAGACGAATTTTTAGGTGTTTTAGATTTGACGATGCATGTCATCAAAAAAATGGGCTTTGATCATTTCACAGCTCAAATTTCATTGCGCCATCAAACAGACCGTGAAAAATATATCGGTAGTGATGAAAACTGGGAAAAAGCAGAGCAAGCCATCATCGAAGCCACTCAAGAAGTCGGTTTGAAAACGGTGGTGGCTTATGGCGAAGCAGCCTTTTACGGACCTAAATTGGATTTTATGGTGCGCGATGCTTTGGGTCGCTCTTGGCAGTTAGGTACTATTCAAGTGGATTACAATTTGCCTGAGCGTTTCAAATTGGAATATATTGGTGCTGATAATCAAACACACCGCCCTGTCATGATTCACCGGGCACCGTTCGGCTCGATGGAGCGTTTCATCGCGGTTTTGACTGAGCATTGTGCAGGTAAATTTCCATTGTGGCTGACGCCTGACCAGATTGCTATTTTGCCGATTTCAGAGCGTTTTAGTGAGTATGCGAACAGCGTTTTGGATCAATTAGCGGAGCACGATATTCGCGGTTTTGTAGATGAAAGGGCTGAAACCATCGGTCGTAAAATCCGCGATACGGAGTTGAAGCGCGTGCCTTTTATGATTATTATTGGGGAAAAAGAAGTGGAAGAAGGGCTCATTTCAATTCGTCGTCAAGGGGAAGGTCAAGGTCAAGGAGATAAAGGGTCGATGTCAGTTGATGAATTTGTGGCTTTATTTAAGACGCTGCTTTAATTTTATTTTAATACAAAATGTTAAACTACTGTCTAACAAAAAAGGTAATTATTTAGCACTGCCGTAAGCAGTATTTAAAAGGAGTAAAAAAGATATAACTTTGCGTCATGTTAGAACCCGTCCTTCCAGAAAGCTTA
>JAYUUR010000247.1:0-4494 GCA_043754475.1 Saprospiraceae bacterium
GAACATTGATATTTCTTACATTTTGACTGTTTTTTATCTAAATATGGCTTATTAATGCTGTTTTTCAATGAGTTAAAAAATCTTCGGAGTTTTCAGTAAATAGGTGAAAATTATGGTAAATCCCGTAGGGATGATATATTTAATGCCTAATATATCGTGGCTACGCCACTTCTAAAACGTTTTTATGTATTGACTACCGATATTATATACCTAACGGCATTTGAACCGACGAGCATAAATTTTTGGGCTTGGCGTACATGTCCGATATTATATGCCTAACGGCATTTGAACCCATTATTCGCATTGAGGGATAAAATTGATGAATCCAATTACTCCAAAAGCATCATTCGCTGCCGTTTTCCTGCAATAAAAGTCTCCCAATCTGAGAAATGTTTAGTTTTCATTACGCGCGGAAATTTTGATTGCCCGCCTACCTTACCTTGTGATCTCATATAATCAAGAAAAAGCTGCTGCGGCACTATTTCAACTTGGGGGTCTCGCAAAACGGAATTGCGCTCAGTGGCGTAGTCATCATTGACTTCTCGAAGTCGTTTGTCCAAAAGTTGTCCGAATGTAGAAGCATCAACCGAAGGCTCGCAGCCAATATACCACCGATGGGCAAAACCAGTTTCGGTTTCTACTGCTGCAACGGTAAATTCTTTCACATCTGTTTTCAAAATATCTTGCGCGTATTGAATGCCTTGATTCATATTATCCACCGAAAGATGCTCACCCGTCACGCTCAAAAACTGTTTAGTGCGCCCCGTAATCAAAAGCTCTTTGCGAACCGTATCTGTAAATCTAACGGTATCACCAATTTGATACCGCCATGCGCCTGCGCAAGTGCTAATTACAACAGCGTACTCAACGCCTGTTTTTACTTCATCCACCGTATATGCGCGTGGTTTGCCTTTCAAATTGCCCTCACTTGTAAAGTTTTCATCATTAAAAGGAATAAACTCATGGAAAACGCCATTATTCAAAATCAAAGCCATCGCCTTGGTCTCGGGGCGATTTTGAAAAGCTATAAAACCTTCAGATGCTAAATAAGTGTCAATATAGACGATAGGCTTGCGCATCAAAGCATCGAAAGCCTTGCGATGCGGTTCGAAAGCAATGCCGCCATGTACGATAACTTGAAGATTGGGCCAAATGTCATGGATGCTATCCACCTTGTTGTAAGCTATTATTTTTTCAATCATCAACTGAACCCACGAAGGAATACCCGAAATAAACCCAATATCCCACTTTGGCGCATTGCGCGCAATAATTTCAATTCGCCTATTCCAATCCTGAATGCTCTGAATTTGTTTACCTGGTCTTGAAAATGAAGAGAGCCAAAGCGAGCTTGCTTTGAGATTGATGCCGCTCATATCCCCTACATGATAGCCGTCCATTTCCTTCAAAGTTGTCGAGCCGCCTATAAAAAGTCCTTGCTTAGTGAAAAAATCAGCATCCAAATCAAATCTTGTTGAAGCGAAAATAGATTTAAAGCCCGCTTTGCGAATAGAGCGAATCATATCATCAGTCATTGGAAGGTATTTACTCGGCGCTCCCGTAGTGCCACTGCTCAGAGCAAAATATTTTGTTTTACCGGGCCAAGTGATGTCCGATTTATTTTGCAAAGAGCGATACCACCATTCATCATGGATTTTATCGTAATCATAAAAAGGCACATGCTCTTGAAATGACTTGATAATATCGTTTGAATAGAGAATATCACTAAAATTAAAATGCTTACCAAAGGCAGTAAATTGAGCTTTTCGAATGAGCCTCTTGAGTGTTTTGCGTTGCAAATCAATGGGGTTTTGCCCCAACCCTTGAACCCTATCAGCCAAGGTTAATGCCCTTTTAATCAATCCTCCAACTAAACGCATGCTCTTAAATTCAGGTAATGTTTAAATTTAACGGTTAATACACTTTACGCAAAGTTATATTATTTTATAAAAAAAAATCTATTCCCCTTCAAATTGCCAATTCTTAAACTTGCAGCCAAAATTTTATTCATTGATAAAGGCTACTTTTCCCGTTTCGATACTATAAATGCCGCTCACTAAAGTCATTTCACCGCGCTCAATCATACCCCTCAGTATAGCACTGATAGATTTGACTTTTTCAGTCATTAATTGCAGATGCTCCCTTGTAACGAGGGCAATCAGCTCTTCTTTTTTCCATTTTTTCCAATTAGGGTCACGTTTGATATTTTGAATCGTCGGGCGAATATGGTAATTGATAGCGGCGAAATTGCCAGTATTATTATCATCAATCGCCGCTTCAATATATGGGTCTTGAGTTTGCAATAAAACGACAATCACTTTACTACCAATTTCCCTTGCGGCATGTTCCATTGCCCCTATATTTTCAGAAGTGACTATGCTCGCAGGCGAGCGCAAGCAGAAAATGTCGCCCAAGCCTTGATTGAAAATAAGCTCGGGTGCTATGCGTGAATCCGTCCCGCACAGCACTACCGTAGGCGGGTATGCGCCTTTTTTACCCAACTGAAAACGTTGGTCATCAAGCCTAAAAGATTTCAAACGGTTGCCCGTAAAACGGGTATTGCCATCTATCAGCCGTTGCAATGCTTGGCTCGGCGTCATTTGCCTTAATTGTTCTTTGGTAACAATATCCGCCGTAAAGCCGCAGGATTGGAGAAAAATGAGAGCCAAAAAGCTTAATATACTGAGGGGGTGCTTCATGATAATAATATGATAAGTGAAGAGTGATTTTTTTATTAAAAAGATAAAACTAAGAAAAATATTCTAAAAAAATCAATTTCCCCTTGAATTCAGTTGTTTTTAAAAGAAATTTTAAGAGAAAGTTTGTCGAAAGAAAGTAGAAAGACTATCTTTGCAGCCGTTTTCAGTAAAACGTTCTTTTAAAATTATTTATTAACAAATTTTTCAAAAAATCACTTCGATGCGTCATTACGAAGTTACCTTCATCGTGGATCCCATTCTGTCGAGCGATGAAGTAAATGCGACAGCCCAAAAGTACGCCGATATGCTCACAGCAGAAGGGTACACAATCATTCATACAGACGAATTGGGCTTGCTCCAATTGGCTTATGAAATTAAAAAACGCCATAGCGGCATGTATTTCAGTGTAGAATTTGCTGGTGAAAACGGTAATGTCATTGATAAAATGGAATTAGCTATGCGCCGCGATGATAAAATTCTTCGCTTCCTCACAGTTGCTCTTGACAAATTCGCTGTAAAATACAACGAAGACAGGCGCGCAGGCAAAATCGGTAAGAAAAACCGTGAAGCCATCGCTTCTAAGAAAAAAAGAGATGAAGAAAACTTGGAAGAGGTAGAAGAAATCGCTATCGCAGGGTAATTGACTGAGGGGGTGCTTTTGAAGTCTCTCTCAAATTTTTAAATCTAAATTAAAAAATTCCTTTTAAAAAAATATCAAAATGGCTACCAGCAAAGACGATATTAAGTTTTTGAGTAACCCGAACATCGGCAACCAGCGCAAAAAATATTGCCGTTTTAAGAAGTTCGGTATCAAACACGTTGATTATAAAGATCCTGATTTCTTGCTCCAATTCATCAATGAGCAAGGCAAATTGTTGCCACGTCGTATCACCGGCAACTCTTTGAAATATCAACGCAAAGTGTCCACTGCCGTTAAGCGGGCACGTCACTTAGGTATGTTGCCTTATTTGGCTGACCTTATGAAATAAATTTAATAAATGTTTAGTGTATGGTTTTTAGTGTATAGTGCATTACTTCATAATTTTGCATTTCTAAACACTACATACCAAACACTAAACACTATCCTTAATTATTAATATTTTAATTGAATCATCGTTATGGATATCATATTATTGCAAGATATGGATAAAGTTGGGGAAAAGCACGACATCGTGAAAGTGAAAGACGGCTACGGTCGTAATTTCCTTATCCCTAAAGGTATGGCTGTTGTAGCAAATGACAGCAATCGCCGCAAGTACGCTTCTATCGTCCGCGCCTTAGATAAAAGAGAAACAGCTCGTTTGGGTGAATACAAAACTCTTGCAGCTCAACTTGATGGCAAAACCGTAACTATTACGGCTAAAGCGGGTTCTTCAGGCAAATTGTTCGGCTCGGTAGATGCAAGCCAAATCGCTGCTGCTATCAAATCACAATTGGGCGTAGAAATAGAGCGCAAAAAAGTGGTTATCGAGCCTTTGAAAGAGTTGGGTACGCACGTTGCGGCTGTCAACCTTCACAAAGAGGTAATCGCTCAAGTGACTGTTGAAGTGGTTGCTCAAGAAGAACCAGTAGCAGCATAATTAATTGAGAATCAATTGATTGAAAAATACTAAAGCCCTCTTAGATGTCAAATCTGAGGGGGCTTTGTTGTATAAAAGAATAAATTAATTATCTTTAAGGTTGAAAATAGATAATGAATGGAAAATCCAATATATCATTGATACACGCCGCAAACAAGGCTGCGAATAACCTACTTGAAAACTTATGTCCACGCCTTTATTCAAAATTAGAGAAAAAA
>JAYUUR010000248.1:0-4487 GCA_043754475.1 Saprospiraceae bacterium
GATAGCACTTTTGCTGCCAGAGTGGGTCAGTCCTGCCAAATCACACGCGATCAAATGCGTGCATATCTTAACAAAGTACATGTCAACGAATGGGAAATAGGCGGCAATCTTGATATGCCGGTTTGTTCCACCAATAGCGGCATCTTTGCTAAATATATGGTGATTCACGATACGAGTTATCCACGTTATGGCTCTGAATTTCCAAGCAATATTGATGATGATTCTTGGGAATGGAATCGCCTCAATCGTTGGGTGGCTAATGTGACCCACGTTTTTGTAAATCGAATTGGTGAATCAAAAACCGTAACACCTTTCAATCAAGGCATGACAGCGACTAAATTGGAGCGTTATGTCATGGGAGACGGAGTTTCAAAAGGACTTTATTTACATATCGAATTGATTCAGCCACGTAAAGGACGCAAGGGTTTTGGACGCAATAATGACGTGGATGCTCCTGCTACAGGCTTTACTCCTGCTCAATATTTGCGTTTAGCTCAACTTTATACGGTGGCGAGCGTGCGCAAAGGCGAATGGTTGATTCCGGGTTTTCATGCTTGCGTGGACTTTGGTATCAAATACGCTCACGACGATCCGCAAAATTTTGATTTAGACCAATTTTTCACGGCATTAAAAACCGTATGGTCGGAAGCAGAAGTGCCATTCAACGGCTCTACCAACATCGGTAGCGGAAGTGGCAGTGGATTCTAAGAAATGAATAATATTTAGGCATAAAAAAAAGCTTCAAGTTTTGTTCTTGAAGCTTTTTTTATGCTTTATACTGAGGGGGTGTTTTAAGGTAACGACTTCTTCTGAAGGAATGCTTTGGGCAGAAGGAAAAATGTAAAAGCCTTGATATGCAAATAATGGGTAAAAATAATCGCGGAGCGATTGAATATGAATAACCTTCGATGTAATCGGAGGGTTAAAGTGGGTGGATTGTCCTAACCGCAAAGCGGTTGAATGTAAAATATTGCCAATTACTGACTATTCTACATTCAACTGCTCCGCAGTTATAGCTAATTCTATACAATTATTCCCCTGATTCCATCAGGGGTTATTCATATTCAATCACTCCGTGATTTCTCCTCTCAAAGGGATAACTTTAGCAAAAGGAATCCTTCTACCAAAGGCATTCCTTCGGAAGGATAACCCATTATTCGCAATGATTATCAAGCTATTACGATTTTTTTATTCTTTTACGCTCAGTCAATTGAGTCATAAAATAAGTTTCAAAAATCGTAAATGTGAAATAAGCTATAAAAAACGGGATTAGAAAAGTCTTGCCTTCAGGATGAAAAGTTTTTTTATAAATCAACAGCACAGCCACAGAGAAAATCATTTTGAACAACATTGAACCAATGATAACATTATTGAAAAAATACTTATCAGGACTGTTCGCAGCGCGTTTACCTAATACATACATAAGCCAACTAATGACTATGAATAAAGCTAAACTCCACCATGCAATGTTCGCATTATTTTTTAATGGTAAAAAAGCGTATTGCAAAATAAGGTTAACTACAATGACACCGGCACTGGTGGCACTCAAAAGTGTTAGAAAACGTTGAAAAGTCATTGTTTTGGTTGGCTTACATCCCTATAGACCATATAAATTGACACGCCGACGGCGAGCAAGCAGAGAATAAGTGTAAAAATAGGTTTTGTCATTGCTAAGCGTTCGTCAATCCATTTACCGACAAACACCCCAACGACAATAGTAGCCGCCATCCGAAAGCCCATATCCATGAAGCGTAAAAGCGAGTATGAGGTTTCGGAAGAGCGTTTAGGTGGCTTATTTTTTGGCTGATCCGTTAGCAATTATTTCTACTTCTTTTACTTGTTTCGCGGCATTATTACCGTTATTATTATTATTAGAATTATTATTGCTATTGTTGTTATTATTGCTCATTGGATTGGGCGTAGTCACACTCAATCCATCTTTCATGTAGCATGTAACATTAAAAACAGCACCCGGCTGCACAAGCAACTTACCAGTTGTCACATCGCCCGTTACTTCAGCCGTTTCTTTAACGCTGAGAAGTTCTACTACCCGCAGCTTTCCTGAGATTTTACCTTCAATCATAGCGTTTTGGCATTTTACCTCGCCTTCGATAAAGCCTGTGGGTCCCACAATCACTTTGGCTTTGCATATCAAACTACCTTTGATGATGCCGTCTACTCGAATATCGTTTTCAGAGGTAATTGTACCTTCTACAACGGTTCCTTTCACAAGGCTATTCAAAGCGTTAGACGATTCGGTAGCTGTTGTTTTAGCTGCTACGGATGTAGTGGCGGCGGTGGTTGTACTTTCAGGTTTTTTGCTTCCAAACATGGGTATATTATTTTATGTGAATTATTATAAAATAGTTGTTCAAAATAAAAATATGAATTTTTTTATGAAAGAAAAACTAAGGTACGCACTTTTCTGATTTTCAACAAAATTCTACTCTTTTTTTTAATGGGTATAGGTGTTATGGCTCAATATTACTTAAATTAGGTAGCTACTCAATATCATGTTTGGGATAAACCAATCCTATCTCTTTTCGCACAGCATCCAGTGTTTCAATCAAATCTAAACTGAACGCATGAGTCATTATTTTACTCTCTAATTGGTTATTTTTCAAACAGTTACCTACTTCTATGGCTTCAAATTGATAGCCATGCCCTTCAAATGGCAACGAGACTGTTTCTTCTTGTCCGCTATATAACTTCACTGTCAAGGCTTTGGAATGGTGAAATCTTGAATGAATATACAACACGCCTTTTTCACCATAAATAGTGGCTTCGATATTCGTATGAGCGTTGACAGCAGAATGCAACATCGCAATCGCTCCATCGCCATATTGAAAATTAATAGCGCAGGCTTCGTCAATGCCCGATTGACCAATCGTCGCTAAAGCATTGATTTTTAAGGGTTTGCCGAATATACTTAGGGCTGCCATAATAGGATAAATGCCTACATCCAGCACCGAACCGCCGCCTAAATCTTTATTAAAAATACGGCTTTGAGCATCGAAAGGCGCATAAAAGCCAAAATCAGCTTTCATACTGAGGGGTCTGCCGATAACGCCCGATTGAATGATTTCAAGTGCCTTTTGAAATGACGGTACAAAACGCGTCCACATCGCTTCCATCAAAAAAGTTTGGTGCGAATGGGCTGTATCAATCATCATGCGGACTTCCTTTGCGTTCATCCCGAAAGGCTTTTCGCACAACACTGGAATGCGCTTGCGTAGGCACATGAGCGTATTCGCGCAATGCAAAATATGCGGCGTGGCAATATAAACGACATCCAAATGCGGGCAATTTAGCAAGGCTTCGTAGCTGCTAAAATGATATTGTGCGCCATATTGCTTTGCAAAATCTGCCGACCGTTCCGTATCAGTAGAAGCCACTGCATGAAGCCGTGCATTGGATGCCAATCGCAAGTCTTGAGCGAATTTATGAGCAATTTTTCCTAAGCCTATAATGCCCCAATTTGTTTGAGATTTCATTTATTTCAATATTTTAACGGTCTAATATCTAATATCTATCAATCTAATATCTCCTTATTTGATAGGCATCAAAACTGCATTGCTGAACAGAAATTTGCCTTGATACCAAAAGCCCCGATACAAGGGATTGTCCACCATATAAACGACTACGCCACGCCGAATAGTTTGTGTTGCAAGCGTCATACTGCCTTTCAATTGCTGTTTCAAACGATACCCGATAAAGCCCATTGACTTGAATTTATCATCTAAAAGACCCACATTCATAGCATTTTTCAAGGGTTGATAAGCTGCACCACCTGTTTTTAAACTAAAATAATAGTTCGGCATACCATAAGCTAAAGGGTGTGTATTGTCCAAAGTCACTTTAAAAATAGAGCCTGGATTACCATCGCTGATAGCATCACGCTCATATTCATCGAAGTGCATGTAGCGGCGTTTGAGCGCGTCGGCATTTTGATTTTCTTCAGCTGCATCTTTATCTTTTTTGAGGGCAAATTTTGTAATATCGAAACCTTTTTTTTCTTCAAAAGCACCCACTGCATCCCCTATCAAAATCAGCCGACCACCCTCTGCTACCCATTGACGCAGCTTTTCAGCGCGAGCAGAATCGAGATTGGAATAATTACCATCCGTCATGGTGATAACGTTGAAACGGCTGAGGTTTATGCGAGCCAAATCAGTCAATTTTATTTGAGTCACTTGCGTATTGAGGTCTTGCTCAAAATAATACCACATTTGCCCGTAGCTGTTATTATCCACATCGTCATCATAAATAATAGCTACGGTGGGTTTTATCAACAAATCATTTCTTCCAGAGCCGAAATCGTAGCCTTTTTCTACAAAACCCGTCGAAACAGGCATAATCTCTTGATTATTTTGTAAAGCAACGGATGTTATTTCACGGTCAAAACGGTCACTCACGGTAGGGTTATCCCCCCTCAGTATCATGAGCGTTCCACGGTCATATTTCTTATTTTCTACTTCAAAAGCTGA
>JAYUUR010000249.1:0-13646 GCA_043754475.1 Saprospiraceae bacterium
TTCTTTTCCCGAATCAAGAGCGTGCCGCCATTGACAGCATTGCTGACAGCAGTCGTAAAAGCGTCTGTATCCGCTTTGAGGTCATCTACAAAAGGCTTGAGGGTGATGAATTGTTCATCTTTCGTCATCGAGTTGATGATGTTGTTGGCGAATTGTGCCAGTTCGGCTTGACCGTACCTTTTAAAATTTAACGAAATAATTTTCAACATAATTTTTAATAGATTTCTACATGTATGCGAACTACACACATACCTAAAATCTTCTAAAACAATGCCATTTCGATACATAAAATGAATATATCATAATTTTAAGCCATTATTTTATCCACCATTTACGGAACGGTTATTTTTCATTATTTTACGGTCAAATTCATAAATAACAACTGCTCTCAATGTGCGGACACTGAATAAAAACAACTTTCTATATTTAGAAAATCGAGGATTTTGTAGGCGTATTTAAACTCTATTTTCCCTTACATAGACTTTATGTAGGTGTATTTAAACTCTATGTTGCCTTACATAGACTCTATGTTGCCGTGTTTTAACCCTATGTTGCCTTACATAGACTCTATGTTGCCGTGTTTTAACCCTCTGTTCCCTTACATGGACTTCATGTAGGCGTGTTTTAACCCTCTGTTCCCTTACATAGACTTTATGTAGGCATGTTTTAACCCTATTTTTATTAAAAGCGAAAGACCTCGGAGAGGTCACATGTCGGTAGCATTCGAAAAAGGGATAATAAATATAATTTTTAATATAAGATTATTATTTATCCTAACTCATTGATTATCAAACATTTATCTTTACGGAGATATATACAAATACCCTGAAAAGAGGGTAAAAAAAAGTGCAATTATTTTACATTTTAAAAAAAAAAATTATTTTTATTAAAAATTTACGGAGAAAAGTTTGGTGTAATGAATTCAGTATCATACCTTTATGAGGTAAGTAAGTCTTTAAACCCATTGTCTGGCTTCGGCTGGATTGAAACTAGAACTAGGAATATTAACAACCCACACAGCATTAATCTTTAAACCCATTGTCTGGCTTCGGCTGGATTGAAACTTAATTTACTTTCCTACTCTCTCTCTTTCTAATTTTCTTTAAACCCATTGTCTGGCTTCGGCTGGATTGAAACATACACACCAATAGAGCATAAATGCACTCCGTTACTTTAAACCCATTGTCTGGCTTCGGCTGGATTGAAACGTCATTAAAACCAATCAGCCATCACTATCGTATTCCTTTAAACCCATTGTCTGGCTTCGGCTGGATTGAAACACTTAGAATCGAGATAATCTTTACTTGTCTCAAAACTTTAAACCCATTGTCTGGCTTCGGCTGGATTGAAACCTTGCAATTGAATTACCCACACCCACTGCTTTCAAGCTTTAAACCCATTGTCTGGCTTCGGCTGGATTGAAACAACCTGAACATTTCATGCTCAACAAGTTTAAAAAGCTTTAAACCCATTGTCTGGCTTCGGCTGGATTGAAACAATAATAATTGTTGATTACAGTTTTATTCTTTCCTGCTTTAAACCCATTGTCTGGCTTCGGCTGGATTGAAACGCGGGCGATATTTTGGCGAAACTCTTCCAAATCGAACTTTAAACCCATTGTCTGGCTTCGGCTGGATTGAAACAATTTTACAATCGCTTCAACGATTGCTCCAAAAATTCTTTAAACCCATTGTCTGGCTTCTGCTGGATTGAAACAGTAGTAGTAGTAGTTTTTGGAACTGTACTCGCCTTCTTTAAACCCATTGTCTGGCTTCGGCTGGATTGAAACTCTCATTAACGCAGTATGTCGCATGATACGATCCGACTTTAAACCCATTGTCTGGCTTCGGCTGGATTGAAACAAACTGTTGTGTCCAGCCCGACAACATCCTCATTCTTTAAACCCATTGTCTGGCTTCGGCTGGATTGAAACAACTTTAAATAAATGACGTCATCGAGATGCTTATCGCTTTAAACCCATTGTCTGGCTTCGGCTGGATTGAAACACGCCCATCTTGGACGTTGTAGTTGACGGTTGCAGCTTTAAACCCATTGTCTGGCTTCGGCTGGATTGAAACTTTTCATCTCCATAATGGGTGTATCCTGCCACTCCCTTTAAACCCATTGTCTGGCTTCGGCTGGATTGAAACAATCTGACACCGTAATAATGGTGCCATTGTTGATCCACTTTAAACCCATTGTCTGGCTTCGGCTGGATTGAAACCTTGCTTTGAAAATGTCACGTTGTGCCTCTGCAACTTTAAACCCATTGTCTGGCTTCGGCTGGATTGAAACGAAGAAACCGCAGGTGTAGCCGTTTGATCTTTCTGCTTTAAACCCATTGTCTGGCTTCGGCTGGATTGAAACCACGAAGAAGATGAGACAACTTTAGACTGCTTTTTCTTTAAACCCATTGTCTGGCTTCGGCTGGATAAATTATTTGAATCAGGATGCTAAGGATAACAAAAGGATGCTAAGGACAGCGTGAGTGCGTTGTCCTTAACATCCTTTTTCATCTTTAGCATCCTGATTCAAATTCGGCTGGATAAATTATTTGAATCAGGATGCTAAGGATAACAAAAGGATGTTAAGGACAGCGTGAGTGCGTTGTCCTTAGCATCCTTTTTCATCTTTAGCATCCTGATTCAAATTCGGCTGGACAAATTATTTGAATCAGGTGCGTAGGATAACAAAAGGATGCTAAGGACAGCGTGAGTGCGTTGTCCTTAGCAACCTGTAAAATCTTTACTATTCTGATTCTAATATTGTGGTTTCAAAGAATAATTCTTTCTAAAAAAAAGGTTTATCTTTGTCTAAACTTATTTTTGCATGGATAATGTTTTCATCGTTATAAAATAACATTTTAAAAAGATAAAAATGGAATTTCAATATATCTCTTGCAATCCTAAAATTTTAGGTGGCAAAGCATGTATTCGCGGCACACGGATAAGTGTTGAGCTTATTTTAGAATGGTTAGCTAATGGCTCGACAATAGCTGAAATATGCGCGGAATTTGACCAATTGAGCCGCGAGTCTGTGCGCGAAGCTATCTTGTATGCGGGTCAGCGTAGTCGGGATGATTTTTTTTATGAAGTTAAAGTGGCTTAATATCCCAGAAAATGAATCTATTGCAATTCAAATATTTGACAGATGAAAACATCCCACCTCGTGCAGTTACATGGTTGAAAGATAAAGGTTTAGATGTTTTTAAAATTCGTTTACGTTTACTTTGAATGTATTGTTGATTCTATAAAATCTTTAGCATCTTAATTCAAATAATAACCATTGTCTGGATTGAAACAACGTATCGGATATTTTTAAAATATCCGATACGTAACTTTAAACCCATTGTCTGGCTTCGGCTGGATTTCCCCCTAACCCCCAAGGGGGGACGCTTTGGAAGTCCTTTGGCTATTGTACATCCTAAAACAAGTAGTTTGTTTACTTTTAATAGTGCTGCATTGGATGAAATCGCAGGCTCTTCATTGAGTGCTGCGATTTTTGTTTTAGGGAATCATCGAAAACCGATAGCCATTCAAAAAATCCTTAATAAGCATCCGCTTACGTCCTTCGAGTTGCACATCTAAAAGGTGGATATAACCATCGAACGTCGCTACCCGCACGTAGTTTTTATTGTCCGATTCAAAAGTACCGATGGGGACTTGGGGCGATGTAATCTCTTTTGATGCTTTAAAAACCTTTAATTTAAGACCTTCTAACATGGTCCAAGCCGTTGGATAAGGTGATAGCCCTCTGATAAAGTTGTGGACTTGTTCGGTGGTGTGGCTAAAGTTGATTTCACAGGTTTCAGTGAATATCTTAGGAGCGTGAGTGGCTTCTGTATCCATTTGAGGTTGCAAAACATAGTCGCCTTTTTCAATCGTCTTCACAGATTTCAAGACTGTTTCCGCACCTAAAGCCATCATTCTGTTATGAATATCGCCAACGCTGTCCACTTCACCGATGGATAATTTTTCCATGAATAAGACATCGCCTGTATCAATCTCATGTTTCAAAAAGAAAGTGGTCACGCCCGTTTCTTTCTCGCCTTTGATGATTGCCCAATTAATGGGTGCAGCTCCGCGATACTTCGGCAGCAACGAACCATGCAGATTCATCGTACCCAAACGCGGCATTGTCCAAACCACCTCAGGCAACATTCTGAAAGCCACCACAATAAACAAGTCAGCCCCCAGACCCCTCAGTATTTCGACAAATTCAGGGCTTTTGAGCTTCTCAGGTTGCAATACGAGCAACTTATGTTCAAGCGCATATTGTTTCACAGCCGATTGAATCAACTGTTTGCCCCCTCTCCCACCGAGCTTATCCGTAGCTGTCACAACACTGACAATATCGTACCCGCTTTTGACCAATATATCCAAACTCGGTACAGCAAATTCGGGTGTTCCCATAAAGACTATCTTCATTCTGTTGTTTGTTTTTTAATCGGGCGGCAAATTAATATTATTCTTTGACACATTGGTACACCATCCGCGCGTCACATCAAAATCAATAAGGGAATGATGAATGATGAATGATGAATATGGTATAAATTAGGTACAAAACATATTGTTTTAATTTCCTTAATTTACACTTAAAAAATAGTTAAACACAATCTATTTACTGGGTTTTGCGAAAGCACTAACCTATATTTAGAAGGTATTAACAATTATTCCTAACGCTTTAATTTTTTCAACATGAAAGCAACTCTATTCTCTATCTGTGTAACCCTCTTCTCAATTTTTATTTCCATTAATTTAACAAATGCTCAATCCAAAGTAGATTTTAAACCCGGCAAATACGCCCGTTTGGTTGAGTTGGACATGTCAAACATTTTTAGAGGCTACATTGGTACCAATTTGATTTATCGAAAAAAGTATGAAAACAAAAACAGCCAATTGGTCTTTGCCGATAGAATACCTTATTGGCGGTTTGGTTTTTATATCGGTGGCTATTCTACGAATATTAAATTTGATACCTTAAATCGTGCTATCCGTCAAAGCATTCGCTCTTCAAGTAATACTGATCTTTACGTGGCACCCTTCATCGGAAGAGAAACCATGTTTCATTGGGGCAAATTCAACATATTTTATGCTATGGATTTGGGTATCAATTATCAATATATTGATGCCGGTAATACGTCTAAAAACCCATGCATTGCAAACAGTTTTGGACTTGGTGTAAGTGTTTCAGGCGGCTTACGTTATTATATCAATGATAGATTTAGCGTGAGTGCTCAGTCAACGCCACTATCTATATTCGGCAAATATAAAATTGGTAAATACTTCCCAAGAGAATCTGAGTTTTGGAGTGTTCCAAGTGTAAAATTCAAGGAGTTTAGCTATTCTTTTTCTCAAAGTTGGTTATCAATGCTGGGTTTTGCTTATCATTTTTAGATTTATTTTTTAAAAATAGACCCCTCAGTATGTGATGTACTGAGGGGTCTATTTTTATAAATTAAAATTCTAATCTTCACTTGAAACCACCTTATATTTTGTCTTGCGCGGCGGTATATTTTCCTGTTTATACTCTTGCATTTTCAAACTAAAATTATTGATGGCAGGTAGAAGTTCGGTGTTGTAGGCATTGATAGCCAAATTATAATCTCGCCCGATTTTGATGGTACGGTCATCTTTCGGTGTTTTCAAATATATAGTAATGGCTTCCGCAGGTAAATCTGAAAAGGCATTCATGGCTTTGAGAAAATTGTCCATTTCAAGGAGCAAAGCATCATTGAGTTTAGCTTTTTCAAGAGCTGCATATTGTTTTCTCTTCTCAACAATGGCAATTCGCAGCGCGTCACGTGATTTGATGATAGCGATTGATGAATCTTCAAGGGACAAAAGTTTCGTAAAATCTTCAAACGGCATCATGGTTTCTAAAAACATTTTATGCAAAGCGGAGGAAAAATTCAGCACATCACCTACCCGTTTTTTTTCATTGGTTGAAGCCGTATCGCCACTGACGAGCTTGATATTATGCGCTTTTGCAAACGACGCCAGCGTATTTTGAAAAGCCACATCGAGCGAATCCAAGCGTTTACTCAAGTCTGCACTTTGTCGCATCCGCTCTAAAATTTCTCTTGAAGACAATATAGACACGCTCTGTACTTTCTTTGACAAATTATCTAAATCCAATACAATCCGCATGGTTTTGACTGCAATAGCCGCACTTGTTCTCAATTTATCATATTCAGGCAACATATCAGATGGCAAGCTTTCATACATTTTAAGCGTGGTTACCGTCATTTGATTGAGCTGATCTATTTCATTGATAAGAGCCGCTTTATTTTGAGCATTGCTGTGAATCATGTCAATAGTCAGATTATAGCTGTGGTCGGCAATGGTATTATAAGGCGTGACTATCCATTCCCAAAATTTCAAATCGGCTGATTTGCTGTTTTGAGCAAAAGATGGATGCGTTGCAAAGCAAATTATGCAAAGGCTTAAAGTAGTAATGGACTTTTTCATAGGGCAATGGGTAGATTTGGTTATGATTGATTTCAAATTAACGTAAATTACCTCAAAATACTGAGGGGGGATATTAATTATTTTTTACAGCGAAAATAACTGACTCATGATACAACAATTCATCATTCATCATTTATCATTCATCATTAATTACCGGTAATCCAACATCTTTTTATAGGTTTGAGCCATCACTTCTGGTTCAGCCCCATTTTTATACATCCTAAACAGCTTCATGTTGGCCCTTTGCACTTGTAGCCAACTGTTGGTTTTGTATTTTCGAGCAGACACCACGGCATATTTAGGAATTATTTTAAACTTGAAACGCTCTCGCGCCCGTTTGATAAAATCATACTCTTCCATGATGATAAATTTTTCATCAAAACCACCCAACTCGTTGAAAACTTGTTTTTCGATAAATAAAGTTTCATCGCCACCTCTACAATAGAGCGGTTCAAAACGATTGAAAAAAGCATTTATTTTCAAGAGTAAATCATCTGAATCGAAGCGAAAACGGTAACAACCCATTGGGTAGCCTTCATTGATAAAGTGTTGAATATCAGTCATATACGTAGCGGGCGGGTAGCAATCGGCGTGTACAAAATAAATGACATCGCCCATAGCGTGCTTGGCTCCAAAGTTCATCTGCACAGCCCGGCCTCGTTTCGGCGATTTCAAAACCTTTGCACCAGCATCCCGAGCGACCCCCTCAGTATTATCGTAGCTATCAGCATCCACGACGATGATTTCAGCAAGGGAAGCATTGCCATTCTTTTTAAGGTATTGAATAAGCTGACCGACATTCTCGGCTTCATTTAAGGTTGGAATAATGATGCTTACTTTAGATAGTTTCATAAAGCTGCTGTATATTTGGATAGATAAAAAATAGAGTTAATTCAGTACAAGTTATTTATAAATCATAGCTTTGACAAAATATTAAAATTTTGAGTCTAAAATGATATTTAATTCCCGTAAAATACAAATTGTTACTTTCGTTGCCACCGTCTATATTTTAATGGCATTTGGCTGGTGGTGGTTGCTGCTTTTTCGTAAAAATAAAGAAAATATTTACGATAAATTCGAGATTGTAAAGCTACAAATGAAAGCGGAAAATACCTACATTGATGAGGCACAATTTCGAGCCACCCCTCAGTATCAAACGCTCATTCAGAAACATAATCGCCAAAAAAAGATGATTTGGGGTGAAGGGAGTATTATTTTTCTGGGTTTGTTAGGCGGCGTTTGGTTTATCAATTGGAGTTTCAAAAAAGAAGTGGTGTTATCCAATCAGCGGCGTAATTTTTTACTCTCCATTACGCATGAATTAAAATCCCCGATTGCATCCATTCAACTCGTTTTACAGACATTCCAAAAGCGGAAATTAGATGAAAAACAAGCAGAGATGTTGCTCACTTCTGCCAATAAAGAAGCCGATAGACTCAACGAATTGGTGAATAACCTCCTGCTATCTGCTAAACTTGAAACGGCGTATGAGCCTCACGTAGAAGAAATAAATGTAACAAATTTGCTGGATGATATTATTTCAAAAATGCAAATCAGGTTTCCGAAAGTGGTGTTTCAAATTGATAAAAATGAAGTGCCTATACTGAGGGGGGATAAACAAGGCTTAATATCGGTGTTCACCAATTTACTCGAAAATGCCGTTAAATATTCACCAAATATGCCGTTTATCCATATAAAATATCATTACGACCATAATAATTTCATTTTTGATATTTCAGACAATGGTTTGGGCGTTACCCCTACAGAAAAGAAAAAAGTATTTGAAAAATTTTATCGCGTTGGAAATGAAGAGACGCGCAAAACAAAAGGAACTGGTTTGGGTTTATATATTGTCGCTCAAATTATCAAAGCCCACAAAGGCACCATTCAACTGTTAGATAATCAACCGAATGGCTCGACTTTTCACATTGTTTTACCAAACCCATAAATTAAAAATATGAGAATCTTATTAGTTGAAGACGAAGAAAATATCAGAAATGTAGTCAAGTTGAACCTTGAAATGGAAGGCTACGAGGTGGTAGAAACAGATAATGGAAAAGCTGCCGTGCATATTTTCCAAGAGCAACATTTCGATTTGCTTGTCCTCGATGTAATGCTGCCTGAAATGAACGGTTTTGAAATTTGCGAACAAGTGCGTTTGAGCAATACAACAGTGCCGATTATTTTCCTCACCGCCAAAGACACGCCTCAAGACCGTGTGGCTGGGCTTAAAAAAGGGGCTGATGATTACCTCACCAAACCGTTTAATTTAGAGGAATTGTTGCTACGCGTTCAAAATCTGTTAAAACGCAGCAATAAACAGGCGGCAGAAGAGTCCGAAATTTTCAAATTTGGCAACAACGATGTGAATTTTTCAACATTTGAAGCCAAGGGCAATCAAGGCGACTTCACGATGACGAAAAAAGAATCGATGTTGTTGAAATTACTGGTAGAACGGAAAAATGAGGTGGTATCGCGCAATCAAATATTGCAATTCGTATGGGGTTATGATGTGTTCCCGTCCACGCGCACGATTGATAATTTTATCCTCAGTTTTAGAAAATATTTTGAAGAAGATCCGCACAATCCGAAGTATTTTCAATCTATTCGAGGAGTCGGATATAAGTTTGTTGTTTAAAAAAGCAAAGCCTCATTGCCCAAATATACCTGCCATACGACCGTTAAAAAGCCTAAAATAAAATATAAATATCTTCTGCAAATAATTTTAATAAGCGGACGATTAGTCTTAATTCCAAGTGATTCAAAAAGGTATGAATAGAATGTAGCATCTTCGCTATCGGTCAATTCATGTTTTGAATTCAATAAGCATTTATCGAAAACTAAAAATTGCAATAAAATAACGGCATAAGCTGGTAGCATCAAATACCAAGAGAAAAGGAAGGGACCGACCCAAGCCAAAGAAGTGATAAAAACATGAAACCAAAACATGAAATTATGCTTCGATTCTAATCTTTCAATTTTATTTTCCATGCTAATGCGAGGTTGATTTATTTTAATAGTTTTAAATAATGGGTAAAACTATCTATATTTCTTCAAAATTTTATTCAAAAAAGGTTTAAATTTCAAAAAAATGACATTTTGAAGCATAAAATACTGAGGGGTACTTTTTCAATGATGAAAAGTACCCCTCAGTATTTATGATTTTTGCAATATTATTTTAGATTTTTCATTACCAAACCCTTATATAACCGATTCAAAGGTAAAGGGCAATTGTGCAGGGCATATAATATAGCGATAGCTTCGTCGCCATCATAATCTCTTAAAAGCCAAGTTAAATCCTCTTGTTTAGTAAAAACGGAGACGTGTTTTCTATCTTGATGAATCAGAACGTACTCTTTAAAACTTGGAATAGTGCGATACATTTCAAATTTGAGCGTTTTGTCATAACTTTTTGTTGATTTTGATAAAACTTCTACAATTATCAAGGGGTTCACAATCGTATCTTCTCTATCTTCAAAATATTGTGGACCTTCACACACTACTAAAGCATCGGAATAAACGACTCTATTAAATGCGTCAATCCGAATTTTGGTATCACTTCCGTTGACAAAATAATTTAAGTCGCCATTATTCACAAAATTGTTGAATTGGGTAATTGTCCTTCCTGCTAAATTGTCATGGTTAAATGTTCCTCCTGCCATTGGTATTATGATGCCGTCGTGAAATTCATGCTTCGATAATGCCTTTTCTTCTGCTCGAAAATAGGCTTCAAGAGTAACAAGACGGGGCTGTGTAGCCTTTTTTTTAGGTTGTGGTGCAATTATGGTTTCAGTCATTTTAAATTTATTTTTACAAAAATACGGTTTTTTGAAACAAAATCATACATATTTTTTTGAAAGAATAGGAAAAAATTGGCTAAATACTGTCCCAAAGGGATGACTTTGTCAAGGGGGTATAATACCTTTGCGAAAAATTTGATACATGGATAAAACGTTTTTAATAGGTTCTACAAAAAAGCCGCACGGACTAAAAGGCGAGCTAAAACTCTACGTGGAGGAGAAGTATGTAGAGGATTTGATGAATGCAGAAATTCTGATGATTGATATAAAAGGTCGCCCTACCCCATTTTTCATTGAGGATATACGGTTTGGCAATAATATCATCGCCAAATTTGAAGATGTCAACACACCTGAGGCGGCAATGTCTATCGCCAATAAAGAAATATCCCTTCGCGAGAGCGATTTGATACCCGATGATGAGCGTGAAATAGAGATAGAAACCATGCCTTATGAGCATTGCATAGGCTACACAATTGTAAACGAAGGCGAAACAGTGGGCGTTATTGACAACATTGTCGAGTACCCACAACAGGAAATGGCAATTTTAAATTATAAAAATAAAGAAGTGTTAGTGCCTCTGAATCAACACTTTATAAAAAAAGTGGATGATAAAAACAAAGTCATTGAAATGGTGCTACCAGAAGGGCTTTTGGATTTGTAAGATTTTATTGAATAATGTAGGCAAATTACACCAAAAGGTTTAAATTTGCAACCGCAAAGTCAAGGTCTCGTAGTTCAACGGATAGAATAGCGGTTTCCGAAGCCTCAGATACAGGTTCGATTCCTGTCGAGACCACAGTTTTTTTTATTTTTTTTTATTTTTTTTTTATTCAGTATGCGTAAAGGTCTGATTATCAGAAATTTACGCATTTTTTATCAATAAAAATTGACATAAAAAAAATCGGCTGAATGATGACACTTGCTTCTTAAAAGCCCTTTTCATCGCCATTCGCCGAAATCCTTTTCAGTATTGTAATTTAATTATGGAACAAATATCAGGGTTGTATGTTAAGTGTAGATTAAATCAAAGTTAAAAAATTGGTCTCGTAGTTCAACGGATAGAATAGAAGTTTCCTAAACTTTAGATACAGGTTCGATTCCTGTCGAGATCACCGATTGATATTTTTTCATTTGTAAATTTAACCAATGTGTTTTAAAGCAACGCTTCAAATTCCTTCCATCAAAAAAGAAAACCCCTATAAATCATTGACAATCAAGGATTTGAATATACGTTTTTATAAAAATATCGATGACATCGCTGATTTCAAATACTTGCCAAGTTCTCAGAAAATTATATCTGAACACAATATTTTCTTATCGCCTGATTTTCAACGAGTTTTAAAACAATCTCCACCTTTCGGTTTTCAATTCTGTTATCTCACTTTTCATAAAAATGAACAGCTTGTTGGCTTTGTGGCTTGCCAAATCAAAAATTTTGATGCTTCAGAAAGTTTGAATTTCGATGGTCAACAAAATTATATTTTATTGGCGGTTAGAAAATGGTTAGCAAGGCATGTTCATTTTCAAACGCTCATTGTGGGCAATTTACTTTTAACGGGGGAAAACTCGTATTGGTTTGATAATCAATTAGTTACAGATTCAGATAAAGACGATTTTCTTTCAAATGGCATTCAATTCGTCAAGAAGATATTGTCTGAGGAAAACATTTTCATCAAATCCGTTTTCATCAAAGACTTTTTTGAGCCTCAAAAATCGCTGATTACTGAGGGGTATAATGAGTTTCAAGTTGAGCCAAATTTTATCATGCCTATTCATCCCAATTGGCATTCTTTTGAGCATTATTTAGAAGCCCTTTCTTCAAAATATAGAGTCAGAACCAAGCGGGCTTTTAAGAAATTGCAAGGCATAGAAAAGAAGGAATTTAATGAAGAACGCATTATAGCTAACAAGTTGAAAATCAATGCATTATATCGCAACATTGCTGATAAATCAAACTTCAATTTAGTAGATTTGAATGAAGATTATTTCATTGAAATGAAGCGGCAATTGGGGGATAAATTTCGCTTTTTTGGCTATTATACTGAGGGGGCAGAACTTGTCGGTTTTTTCACCACTATCCAAAACGGAGATATATTAGAAGCGCATTTTTTAGGCTACAACGAATCGCTCAATCATAGTCATCAAATATACCTCAATTTTTTATTTGATATTATAAAAAACGGGATTGATAACAAATCAAAAAGCATTGTTTTTGCTCGAACTGCCCATGAAATTAAGAGTTCTGTGGGTGCAGAAGCTCATGACATGTACTTGTATATGAGACATGAAAACCCGATTATCAACCGTCTCCTGCCCTACTTTTTGAAAATATTAAGCCCTCGTGAAGATTGGCAGCCGCGTCAACCGTTTAAGGAGAATTAGAAATTAGAAATATTCTTTTTCAAGGCTTCACCTCCCTCCACTCCAACCCATCAATCTCTTTCTCCAACCACCTTTCAAATGCAATTAATTCTTTAGGAGCATCAAAATTATTGATAATCATTTTACCTTCATTATCTATCCGAATGTATGAAATAGTGCTTGGAATATCCGTAATCATATTGTCGCCTTTTGGGTATTTATCGCTGAGAGCCATATAGTTGATGATTGCCGCTTTTTGCTGTATATTCTTTATAAATGCCATACTCGCAACAGCTTCATGTTGTCCGCGTTTTTTTATATAAGCTGTACCTCTATATTTTACCGAACCGTCTTTGAAAATTTCTACTTTATAAACGGGGCATTGTCCAAAACAGGCCGTGCGTTGAAGACTGATGACGAGATTGGAGTCCACTCCTTCGGGAATATTAAGCACTTTTAAGCCTTTTGCAGTCGATTCTACTGAGGGGGTCGTTTCAGCGATTTGAGTGTCAATAGGTTTGGAAGTCGTCGTTTTATCGCTTATTTTTTTATGGCAAGCGGTAAATATGAGAAGCGTAAATGATAAGAATAGTATGTTTTTCATTGAATTGAGTATTTGTTTTTTTTGTCATTCAGCAGGAATCTCTTTTGTCCTTCAAGAGGAATCTCTTTTCAGCTTAAACGTATGCACAAAAGAGATTCCTGCTGAATGACAAAAGAAATCCCTATTTCTTCTTCCCTTTCACCACTTTCCCTTGCTCTTCTTTCATTGCTTGCTGTTGTTGCATCGCATCGTTCAGTTTTTGACGGAAAGCACTCGGCTTTTTAGGATTCTTCTTGTAAATATGCAATTCTTCAAGAATTTTTTCATGGTCAATGACGTAGTTTTTAGTAACAACGGTCTGACCGATATTCAAAATATTTGAAAACAACATGTACAAACTCAAACCCGCCGCATAACTATTGAACATGACGGTAAAGATAACTGGTGTGAAATACTGTAATTGCTTCATAA
>JAYUUR010000250.1:0-4475 GCA_043754475.1 Saprospiraceae bacterium
ACTTTTTACACTTAATCCCCAATAGTTTTGTTCGTTCTCATTCTTTTTTAAACAATTTTTAATTCATAGTAGCTTTTTTGCTAATTTAACAAAGTCAAGATAATCCGATGCTTGTATAAAAGTTCAAAATATTATATGAACCATTCAAGTTTCAATTTTTTTTTGAAATTAAATGATGTAAAATTTTTTGAAAGTTAAAAAAATTTTAAATTTGCATGAGGATTTTGGTAAAAGACATGCTAAAATCCTCACTATCCTAAAATTAGTATGAAAAAACGGTAATAATTTTCAAAAACGGTTCTGTTTCGACAGAATCGTTTTTATTTTGCGCTACCAATATTTAGCACCTCCGGTGCATTTTACTGAGGGGGTTGCCCATTTTTCACTATTCATTTTTCACTCTAAAATATGTATCCAGATTTATCATACATTCTACACGACCTCTTCGGAACTGCTTTCGACAATTGGACTGCCACTGTCAAAACCTTTGGACTGTTCCTCGCCTTAGCATTCTTAACTGCTGCTTACTTGCTGTATCTTGAGCTCAAACGCAAGGCAGAGCAAGGGCTTTTTGTCTCGCACCCTGTAAAAGATGAAAAAGGGGCTATCAAACAAGCTTATCCGCATGACCGAGTGGGCGATACAACAATGATAGCGGCTATCAGTGGTTTGCTGGGTGCCAAGATTTTCGCTATTTTGGAAAGTGCCGAAAATGTGGAAGCATTTTTCAAAGACCCAATTCATACTTTTTTTAGCGGCAGCGGCATTGCTATGTATGGCGGTTTGATAGGTGGCTTTATCGGCGTTTATTGGTTCGTGAAAAATAAACTAAAAATGAATCCTATCCACATGATGGATGCCGTAGCACCCGGTCTGATCATGGCTTATGCGGTCGGGCGCATCGGCTGCCAACTGTCGGGCGATGGTGATTGGGGCATTATTGCGAGTGTGCAACCAGCTGGGTGGTTTCTGCCCGACTGGTTGTGGGCGTTCGACTATCCGCGCAATGTGGTCAACTCGCAAGGTCATACGCATGAGGTGATTGCGGGATTAACGGCTCAATACAATACGCGCTTGACCCCCTCAGTATATCCGACCCCTTTTTACGAAACCATCATGGCTTCGCTCATTGGCGCATTTCTTTGGATTATTCGTAAAAAAATCACCATTCCAGGCATGTTGTTCATGATTTACTTGGTTTTGAATGGTTTTGAACGTTTTTTTATAGAAAAAATACGGGTTAATGATAAAATACATGCTTTCGGCTTCACCTTTACACAGGCTGAATTAATAGCTGTTTTATTGATTATTATTGGTACAGTAGTCGGTTTTGTTTTATATCAAAAAGATAAAAAGGTTAAATCATAAAGTCTCCTATAATCATTAAACCTATAAGGTTTTTTGAAACCTACGGCATATACTTAACTATGTTCTTACGTCATCATAAAGAGTCCAGAGGACTCATACGTTTGTAGAATAACGAACGAGCCTCACTTTTTACGAGTCCGGAGGACTCATACGTTTGTTATAAAGCCTACAAACGTGCGAGTCCTCTGGACTCATTTTATGCATTTTGCAGAAAATTCTCATTTTTTTTTGTAAAAGCATAGTTAAGTATATGCTGTAGGTTTCAAGAAACCTTATAGGTTTGTAACTAATTGATAATCAAATATTTACCCCCCTCAGTATTTCATAAATTTATTTTGCTTTTTTACTTTGAAATTAAAATTTAACACATAAAAACCTCTTCAACCATGATTACAGAACTTCGCAAAACCTATAATGCTGCCTTTACCAATGAAAAGTATGAGGCATTTTTGAAACATCTTTATGGTTTGTATGACCATAAACCCAATTTTCGCATCAGCGAAACGCCCGTTTTTATACCTGATGATTTTCGAGATAAACTCGTACAGGCGTGTGAAGACGTTACAGATGTCATCAGCCGACCCGATTTTAAGGCGATGACTGAGGGGGCAATCATGCCCGCGCATCGTGTGCCGAATGAAGATGCACATTGTACTTTCCTCGTCGTAGATTTTGGGATTTGTGAAGAAGACGGTCAATTAGTTCCTAAACTCATTGAATTACAAGGCTTTCCATCGCTTTATTTTTTTCAACAGGATTTGGCAGATACTTATAAAGCGCATTTTGATTTGCCCGAAAGCATGACGCCGCTTTTCGCAGGCTTAAATGCTGAGGGGTATTACGATTTGTTGAGAGACATTATGGTAGGTGATTCAGAGCCTGAAAATGTCATCTTGCTGGAAGTAGAACCAGAAAAGCAAAATACTCAAGTTGACTTCTGGGCAACTGCTAAACGATTGGGTATCAAAGTTTTATGCTTGACGAAAGTTATTAAACTCGGGCGACAATTATTTTATGAAAATGAAAACGGTGAACACATCCGCATTGAAAAAATATACAACCGCGTCATTTTCGATGAGCTCGAACGCCGTCCCGATTTGACTTTCGGCTTTCAATTTACTGACGACCTCGATGTGGAATGGATAGGGCATCCGAATTGGTTTTTCCGCATTTCAAAATACACCATGCCATTTTTTAAAAGTGCTTTCGTACCGAAAACCTATTTTTTGCATGAAACAGATGTATCAAAATTAGATTTAACACAGTTTGTTTTAAAACCATTGTTCTCCTTTTCCGGGCAAGGTGTCAAAATCAACGTCACTCAAGTGGATATTGACGAAGTGGTGGATAAATCGAATTGGATATTGCAGGAAAAAGTACATTATGCTCCTGTGCTTGAAACGCCGAGCGGACCGACGAAAATTGAAATCAGGATGCTGATGGTGTGGAAAAAAGAATGGGCGCGCCCGCTGTTGGTGAATAATTTGATACGGTTGAGCAAGGGCGAAATGATAGGCGTGCGCTACAATAAAGATAAAGATTGGGTGGGTGCAAGTGTCGCATTATTCAATCCCATTCAGATTTAACAACTAAATCTTGATTTTTTTTGAAATTAATTTTGATAACGGTTAAATAATTGTAAATTTGCGCTCCAATTTTAAAAAAAATTAGTTTAAAAGATAAATTTAAGATACAATGGCTCATCATCTTTCATCAAAGAAAAGAATCCGTCAAGAGGCTACGCGCCGTTTGAGAAACCGTTTTTACAAAAAAACGGCTCGTTCTGCTGTAAAGGCCCTTCGTTCATTGACTGTAAAAGCGGAAGCGGAAACGTTCCTGCCTAAAGTTATCAGCATGATCGATAGATTGGCTAAAAAGAATAATATTCATAAAAACAAAGCAGCTAACTTGAAAAGCGGTTTGACAGCACATGTCGCTCACCTCGCTTAATTAAAAATAGCTTTTTTTTTAATGCATTTTAATATCCGTCCTGTGGCTATATGTTGCAGGACGGATATTGTCGTTTATGATATTGGAACGGTTTTAGCCCATTACGATTGAGCTTAATTTGAGCCACTATTACAACAAAATCTCACTTTCCCATGAATTATTTTCCAATGTTTAAGATACTGATTTTCAGTGTTTTATCTAATACGCTCTTAGCGCAAGCTGATTTTAAAACTATGCCCAAAATCTCTTTGAAAACAACTTGGAAAAAAGGCGAATCCTATCAATACGAACTCAAAAAAGGTAAAAAAAATTATATAGATACCGTCGAGGAAAGCCACTCTGAAACCCGTCAACTGGTCACTCTGACAGTACTCGAATTCTCTGTAAAAGGTTATGTCATTGAAGCAGAATATAATTCGGCAGCCTATTTTTTACCCGATAATGTAAAAAAAATAAACGGCATCAACCAAATCGTTGAAAAATATAGTCGCACAAAAGTACGCTACGCCATTAATCCATTCGGTGAATTTCTCGGCATTTTAAATGGCAAAGACATTCAAAAAATGCTTGTTGATTTGTTCGATGCAGTGGAATCTTCTAAGGTTCTTTCCGAAACGGAATCAACAGTTTTGACGAATATGCGTTGCCAAATGACTTCAGAAGTGTATGTTACTGAGGGGTTGTTTCAAGAATTGCGCTTGTTGCATCAATTTTATGGCAACGAATATCCACACGATACGCAGCAGGAATACGATACGCAATTGGCGAATATGCTCGTGCCGAACGGTGCGCCCATTGCCGCTCATGCCACGCTGAAAGTCAGCATTAAAGATGATAATTATTGCCTCATCGAGCACCATCTAATACCCGATGCTTCAACAATGAAAAAATTGACCTTTGATTATTTAAATAAAATGAGTAGCGGCACTTGGCAAGTTGAAAATACTGAGGGGTTAGCGATGACGGTCAACGATGATGGCTTGTTTGCTTATCACTTGCGCTCAGGTTGGTTAGTTGAAATGTTGAAAAAGCGGACGACTATTTTGGATACCGAAAAAACCGTCGAGTATGTCAGCATGAAACTGCTTGAAAAAGGCTCTTTTTAATTTGATTAAAATCGAAGTAACTCATTCAAAAACCCTACGAGGGTGTCAAAA
>JAYUUR010000251.1:0-13627 GCA_043754475.1 Saprospiraceae bacterium
AAAATCTTCGATTTTCAGAGCAATTATCTCATTTTGACCCTCGTATGGTTGTTGTGAAAAGCTCTCTAACCATAAACAGCTTGTTGAAGCAAATAAATGATAAAACCAATGAAGATAAGTGCAACAATCATAATTCCTAAAATTCTTTGAGCTGATACTCTTGGGTTATCAAAAACTTCTTTTTCAGCATCCAATCTTTTTATAATGCTGTGTGCCTCCTCTTCTTGACTGGAGGCTACAAATAAGCGAATATTGCCATAAGCAAAGGGCGTCATGCCACCCGTAGAAGATGTAATAACATGAGCCTCAATGCCTTCATTTTTTAATACAGCGGCACATACTTGGGCTTCTTGTTCCGTATTGAATGACTTTATCATGATAACGCTGTTTTCAATATTATCGTCAATATTGTCTTGATAGCGGTCGTCTTCGTCTTCCCAATCTAACTTATCTAAAATATCGTTATTCATAATTAATTGATTGTCAGTTTTCTTCAATAACTTTTCCATCTATGGTTAACCTAAAAGGCATACGTTTAAATTTCAGCATGAGTTGCATCACAGCCACCACGTCCTTTTCACAATAACGGGCGATGCGCGGCAAATCTTTTTCTTCATAATATACTCGGGCTACATCCGAGCCATCAATATCATCCTTCGGCGAAGGAAAACCAAAAATAGCTGCGAGTAACTTGACGGAAGTAAAAGATTTATTATCGCCAAATTTCCATAATTCCATCGTGTCCAAAAGGTGTTTCGTCTCCCAAGGCTTTTTACCTGAAATATTTAATAACGCTGGAGAAGGCAATTGGTTGACGAGCAAGCGACGACAAATATAAGGTATATCGAACTCCTTAATATTATGACCGCAAAGGAAATGGCGATCTGGCATATTATAATGCTTATTCAAAAGCTCGGAGAACCCCCTCAGTAAAACTGCCTCATCATCGTCAGCAAACGATTTTAAACGAACGGAAAGTTCCTTTGTCTCTTTGTCACGCCGAAATATACCGACGGAGATACAGATAATTTTACCGAACTCGGCGTAAATACCCGCTCGGTCGTAGCAAGCGGTAGCATCTTCATCTGTCACCTCTTCGTCATATTTTTTGAGAATGGATTTGGCTTTGTGTTTCCAAAGGTATTGCCAAGTCTCGTCGAGGTCGCTGTATTGAGCATTGCCTGGGACGGTTTCAATATCGAGAAAAAGGACGTTGGTGATGTCAATAAAATCGAGCATATTGTATGAATTAAGTTTTTAAAATTATAATTTAAGATGTTATTCAGAATAATTAGCTTTTTAAAAACAATTAGTAAAAAAAAATATTCAATCGTAAGTTATTGATAATTAACGATTTAAACTTTATTAAATAAAAAATGTTTAAAAAAAACTATATGGCGCAATAATAAAATACTGAGGGGGGCGTTTTTTCATCGTCTTTAGTTGCAAATACAAGTAACACAAAAAGCAAGCTAAAGGATTTACAACACTTATGAGAAAATACTCTACGCCTGTACTACCACATCTAATTGTGACTTTTTTTAAACACAGTGTCTAATTATTATCAATTATTAGTCGTATTTTAAATCAAAATTAATCTTAGTATCGAATAAAAACTTTACAAATTCTAAAAATTCCCAAAACAGACGAATTATATTTGCGGTGCAATACCCAAATGACGTTTTGTTATATGGCGTTTTTTCAAGTCCACAGTTTAAGGTAAAAAAACATTATTCGAAAACCATTATTAAAAAATCAATTGGTTATGAGTACGAACTATTCAAATGGCTCAACAGACAATAGAGCCAAAAAATTATTGCCTTGGGCAATCGCCGCTGTCGTGGCACTTGTTGGAACAAACATCGCTACTTTCGTAGGTTTGAACGGCAAAAAGACAGAACTAACCACTACTCAGGTTGAACTCAAAAAAGAGGAAGACCTTAACGGGCAACTTGACCAGCAGTACAAAGATGCTGTAGCTCAACTTGAAGAGATGAAAGGTAAAAATACCGAACTTAACTCTTTGATTGATCAGCAAAAAGCAGAATTGACTACTCAAAAGGACAAGATTTCAGGTCTAATCAATGTTAAAAAAGATTTGACTGGTGCACGTAATGAGATGTCTCGCATGAAAGCAACCGTTCAAGGTTATGTGGATCAAATTGCTCTACTTGAGCAAGACAAGAAAAACTTAACTGAAAATGTGGCTACACTGACAACAGAGAAATCTAAGTTGCAGGAAGATTTCACAAAAGAACGCGCTGACAAAGAGATGGTCATGACTGCTAAAACAGCTGTTGAGCAGGAAAAAGCTAAAATTGAAGAAGAAAGAGCAGTTTTCGCTAAGAAAACAGAAATTGGATCAGTAGTACGGATTACAAACATTGCTACTACAGGTTATGCTGTTTCTGAAAAAGGAAAAGAAAAAGAGAAAACTCAAGCTAAAAACATTGATCGTTTGAAATGGTGCTTCGATGCTCTTGAAAACCGCGTAATCGATGGTGGTGACGAAACGTTCTATATCCGCGTTATCGACCCAACAGGTGTGGCTATTGCTACAACTTCCGGCGGTGGTGGTGTATTGAAACTCAACGATGGTAGAGAAGTTCAATATACAACGACTACTACATCTACCTTCAAAAACGACATGCAAAATGTTTGTATGACGTGGGATTCAAAAGGCAATGCTACACTTGCGAAAGGTAAATACTTGATTGAGATTTACAACAAAGGTTACCTCGCAGGCAAGAGCGATTTTGAGTTGAAGTAATTCTAAAGACTTGTTTAATATAAGGAAGGCAGTGGGCGAAGTTTATAACTTTGCTCGCTGCTTTTTTTATGTAAATTTATACAATAGAATAATGTCATGTCAAATCTGAAGATAGATGCGCACCAGCACTTTTGGCAGTTCAATCCCGTCCGCGATGCGTGGATGACTGAGGGGTCTATGTCAGCGATACGACGAGACTTTTTACCAACTGATTTACTGCCCATTCTGCAAAAAAATGGCTTTGATGGTTGCATAGCCGTACAAGCCGATCAATCGGAAACTGAAACGCATTTCCTATTGAATTTATCTAATAAAAATGACTTCATCAAAGGTGTTGTTGGTTGGGTAGATTTGCAGGCAAATGACCTTTCGGAACGATTGGATTATTTCAGTCAATACCCCAAGCTCAAGGGTTTTCGGCACATTTTACAAGGAGAAAAGCCTGAATTTATGTTGCAAAAATCTTTTATTGAAGGTGTCAAATTGCTGGGTAACCGGGGCTATACTTACGATATTTTAGTATTCCCACGGCATCTTTCAGCCGTTCACAAATTTTTACAAACCCTTGATAATCAACCTTTTGTCATTGACCATTTAGCAAAACCTTATATCCAACGAGGTTTAATCAAGCAATGGGAACGCGATATGCAGCGCATTGCAAAACATGAAAACGTGTGGTGCAAAGTGTCGGGTATGGTGACAGAAGCGGATTGGTCAAATTGGCAAGTTGCAGATTTTGAACCCTACCTGGATGTTATTTTTGAAGCTTTTGGAGTGGATAGAATTATGTACGGTTCGGATTGGCCCGTGTGCCTTTTGGCAGCGAGTTATGACAAGCAATTATCTATTGTTGAAAATTACTTGTCAAAACTGTCAGATACTGAGGGGGGTAAAGTTTTGGGGAAAAATGCACAATTATTCTATTAATTTTAAACATTTTGTTCTCACCCGCCTAATCCTGCTTTCTTAGAAATTTCCAACATCCTATCAATCGAAGCTCTGCCTTGTTCAATCACCCATTGTGGCAATATCACTTCGGGTTGCTCATATTTCATGCATAGATATAGTTTTTCCATCGTATTCAACCGCATGTATGGGCATTCGTTGCAAGCACATGTATTTTCGGGCGGTGCCGGAATGAATGTTTTATGCGGTGATTTTAATTGCATTTGATGAATAATTCCTGCTTCGGTTGCTACAATAAACTCCGTAGCTGGGCTTGTTTGAGTATATTTTAGAAGCCCTGCTGTGGAGCCGATGTAATGCGCTTTATCCAGAATATGCTCTTCGCATTCGGGGTGTGCAATCATGAGCGCATTGGGGTGACGATGCATCAATTTAGTAATTTTTTCATTGCTGAAAATTTCATGCACGATACACGCTCCATCCCATAAAATCATATTCTCACGCCCCGTTTTCTTTTTCAAATAGGCACCTAAATTTTTATCAGGTGCAAAAATGATAGGCGTTTCCTTCGGAATACTTTCAATTACAAAAGCGGCATTACTCGACGTGCAGCAAATATCCGTCAAGGTTTTCATCTCAGCGGTGCAATTTATATAGCTTACAACTACATGGTCGGGATGTTTTTCCTTGAATTTTTTAAACAAATGGGGCGGACAACTATCCGCTAACGAGCAGCCCGCTTTCAAATCGGGCAACACTACCTTCTTAGTCGGCGAGAGCATTTTAGCAGTTTCCGCCATGAAATGAACGCCTGCAAAAACAATCATATCAGCTTTTGTTTTGGCAGCTTCTTGCGAGAGTTGAAGCGAATCGCCGATATAATCTGCGATGTCCTGAATTTCGCTATCTTGATAAAAATGCGCCAAAATCACGGCATTTTTCTCTTTTTTCAAGCGATTAATTTCCTCGACAAGGTCGAGCGATGGGTCAATTTCGACATCCAACCAACCTTTTTTATTTAAATTTTTTTTAGCAAATGCTACTGTTTCTGTCATTTCTGCTTGATATTTTATTTCTGAAAATGATTCCAACCTTGAGCAGTAATAGGGTGAACATTGCCTCCTTTAGTATGCAGCTTTATGCCATCCTCTTTTTTAACAATTTCTCCTGCAATAAAAATATCTGGTAGGTATTTTATTTTTTCAATATCATTAGGGTCTATGGTGAAAAGCAATTCGTAATCTTCACCGCCGTTTAAGGCGCAAGTAATAGGGTCGAGTTGAAATTTTAGAGCCATTAATTGAGCATCGGGATGAATCGAAACACCCGTTTCTTCAATAAACGCTCCTACGCCTGATTGTTTACATATATGGTGTAACTCAGATGCTAAGCCATCGGAAATATCCATCATTGAAGTCGGAATTAAATTATTTTTCTCGAACATTTCAATAATATCCTTACGCGCTTCGGGTTTTAGTTGCCGCCCGATGAGGTAATCTTGTTGCTCCAAATCAGGTTGCAGTAACGGATTATCTATATATAATTGTTTTTCCCTTTCTAATATTTGAAGACCTAAATATGCTGCACCCAAATCGCCTGTGATACAGATTAAATCCCCTACTTTAGCTCCATTTCTGTAGGCTAATTTATGCTTTTCCCCTTGACCAATAGCAGTAATACTTATGACTAAACCACGTGGAGAAGACGTCGTATCGCCCCCTACCAAATCTACACCGTAATGCCGACAAGCCGCATAAATACCTTCATATAATTCCTCAACAGCTTCTACTGAAAAGCGATTCGACAAGGCGAGCGAAACCGTAATTTGCTTAGGCTGAGCATTCATGGCATAAATATCTGACAAATTCACGACCACTGATTTATAGCCCAAATGCTTCAAAGGCATATACATCAAGTCGAAATGAATACCCTCAATGAGCAAATCAGTGGAAATTACGGTTTCAAAACCTTCATTATTAATCACTGCCGCATCATCGCCGATGCTTTTTATTGTAGAGGAATTGACTGTTATGTTATCCTTTGTCAAGCGGTCTATCAAGCCAAATTCGCCGAGCGTTCCTATTTCCGTTCTATTTTCCAAGCGGTTGTTATTTTTATTTAAAATTAAAAATGAAGGCAAAACTACTTAGAATTATCTAAAAATTTACTTCAAAATAACAAATTCCGTCCTGCGATTGTTCGCTCGCCCCTGCGGTGTGTCATTGGAATCAACAGGCATATTTTTCCCAAAACCTTTGGCTTGAATTCTATCCACGACGATGCCTTTTTGAACTAAGAAATCGCGGACTGCTTTTGCACGGCGGTCAGAAAGGTCTAAATTATGGGTGTCTGAACCTTGGCTATCAGTATGCCCCCTCAATTCAATACGAATGGTTGGATTTTCAGTTAAAAATAATTTCAATTTATTCAATTCAGCAAATGATTCGGGTTTTAAAATGGCTTTATCTGTATCAAAAAACACATTTTTCAAGACAATTGCTTTGTCTTCCTTAGGTTTTTCAGAGGGTTTACCTGCTTCCGGTTCAGCTGTTTTTATGGGTTGAAGATTGATTTTCAATAAAAATGGTTTATCAAAAGAGGCTTTTTCAGTCAGATTAAAATTTTCAGATTGAAAAACATATTTATCTTTTGAAACATTTAGCGCATAATTTTTACCATAAGGCAAACACACTAATGATTCTCCATTTTCATTAGTAGTGGCGGTAATGACGGTCTTTTGAGTAGCTAAATCTATGATTTCAAGTCGGCTATTACTGAGGGGTAGCTTCGTTTCAGCATCGCTAATAGTTGCCTTCGCATACGTAACGACCTGCGCCCTTGCAGCTTCGGGTAGCTCGAATGAAAATAAGTCATAATTGGCTGTTCCAACAGTTGATTGATTGATATTCCTTGCATAAAAAGCAGTTTTACCATCAATTGCTACTGAAAGAGTGCCTTCATCATCCTTTGTATTGATTGGATAACCCAAATTTTGAGGCTCGCTCCATGTGCTATCCGCTTGTCGCCGACTGACATAAATATCCTTGCCGCCCATGCCGGGAAGCCCCTCCGAAGTGAAATAAAGCGTCACGCCATCTTGATGAATGAAAGGCGTTTGGTCGTCTTCAGGCGTGTTAATGGGCTTACCGATATTACGTGCTTCGCTCCACTTGCCATTTTCAAAAGTGACATACCATATATCTTTCCCACCCAAACCTCCTGCACGGTCAGTAGCAAAATAAATGGTTTTGCCATCAGCTGAAATCGAGGGCTGCGAATCCCAAGCCGCCGAACTGATAGGCGAAAAGCCACGAGGCGTTGTCCATTTACCTTCTTTTTTTTGAGAGAAAAAAATGTCGCAACTGCCTAATAAACCTACACGATTGCAAACAGTATAAAGAAGTAGATTTCCATCAGCAGATATGCACTCAGCACCTTCATTTTCTTCTGTATTCAGTTCGGTCATTGGCTCACCTTTTTGCCATTCGTCATTGACTTTTTTGGACATATAAAAATCCTCTTGTTTATTGACGCGTGCCGTATAAATGAGGGTCTCGCCATCCGCCGTTAAGGTGGGTAGATACTCTGAATACTGAGGGGTGTTGACTTTATCACCCAATGATTTAGGATTGAAAGGCACGGGGTTTTTCATAGCAATTTCAGCGAAACGAGCATCTTTGACTACTTTTTCAATCTTTTTTTTCTTTTCAGCCGATACTTTTGAAGATTTTGCATATAGTTCATAATGGGCTATGGCTTCTGCATTTTTTCCTTGCTTTAATTCAATATTGCCTAAGGAATAGAGGATTTCAGGCTCATAATTAGGGTCTATTTTCTCTACTTTTTCAAAAGCAGATTCAGCATCAGCCAATTTTCCAAGCTTATAAAATGAAGCGGCTTGCTGAATTTGAGCATCAATAAAAGTGGCATCCGCCTTGAGCGCATCGGTAAAAGATTCGAGCGCTTTATCGAATTTAGTAGCCAAATTATATTTCACGCCTTCATTGTATGCTTTTATAGCCTTGCCCGCAGCAGTCTTTTTAGTCGTATAATTTTGACTAAAAATGGGCGTCTGAATAGCCATAACAATTAAAATAAAAATGAATTTTAGAAGCGATTGATTCATGAAAAATGTATTTTCTCCAAAGGAGTTTAAAATGAATGATGAATGCATAATTGGCTAATCTACTTAAAAAGATAAACGTTTCTGTGATATAATTTTGTTTATCTTTGCAAACTTTAAAAAAAATTAAAAATGGAACAGGATTTCCGCAGTCAATTCACATGGAAAAATTAAAAATAGGCATTACGATAGGAGATATAAACGGCATCGGGCTGGAAGTTATTTTAAAAACGGTTTCCGATGAAAGATTACTAAAATACTGTACACCCGTCATTTATGGCTCTTCAAAAGTTGTTTCATATCATAAAAATATTGTACAGGTAGAGTTTCCATTCGCCAATATTCATTCGGCAAAAGAAGCAGAAGTGGGTAAGGTGAATGTTGTCAACTGTTGGCAGGAAAATGTCAATATTTCAGTCGGCAAACTCAGTGATGTTGGTGGCATTTATGCTTTCAAAGCCCTTGAAATGGCAGTAAAAGAGTGGAAATCAGGTGAAATAGACGCTCTTGTGACAGCTCCGATTCATAAAAAAGCCATGAAAATGGCAGGATTTCCTTTTCCTGGACATACCGAATATTTAACAGATGCTTTGGGCATCTCTGAAAGCCTTATGCTGCTCGTCAATGATGATTTGAGAGTGGGCTTAGTCACCAATCACCTACCCCTCAGTAAAGTAGCTGAAAATATCACGCGCGAGAAGGTTTTACAAAAAATAAAAATCCTCAACGAAACCCTCCATATCGATTTTTTTATTGAAAAACCAACCATTGCTGTTCTCGGACTTAACCCTCATGCGGGTGACGAAGGCGCACTCGGCAGCGAAGAGGAGGATTTCATTCGCCCTGCTATCGAGCAAGCGAAAGAGCAGCATATATTAGCAATGGGTCCTTTCCCCGCAGATGGCTTTTTTGGCTCAGGTCAACATTTGAAATACGATGCAGTTTTAGCCATGTATCACGATCAAGGGCTTGTAGCTTTCAAGGCTTTGTCTTTCGGCGAAGGGGTTAATTATACGGCAGGTCTTTCAGCGGTTCGCACATCGCCTGATCATGGAACCGCTTTCGATATCGCAGGTCAAAATTTGGCTGACCCGTCGTCATTCCGCAAGGCACTTTATATGGCTATAGATATTGCCAGAAACCGTTTACAATATACTGAAATGACTTCAAATCCTTTGAAATCGCGCAGTACAAAATTGAAAACAGGCGAGGATGAAGTGATTGTAGATGAACGTTAATTCAACTTATATTTCAAACCAAAAACCTCCACCGCCGCTATAAAATCCGAATCCACATTTACTTTTTTATCAAGTGAAAAAAGATTCAGCGTTTGACGATTGGTGCTGTCTATCAAATTCATTTTGAGTTTATGTTTACCCTTATATTTTTTACAAAGGTCATCCAAATTATTAATCATCACATTCGATATTTGCTCGATTGGAATCATCAGAGTAATACTTTCAGTAAGGCTTCCGCCAATACTGGCTAACTGCTTCACTTCTTTAATCTTGAGTTCAAAATCTTCCGTTGAGTTCCATTTAGGTTTCATATCGCCTTCAATAAAAACTGAAATGCCTGGTTGTAAAATGGGGCTAAAACGTGCATAATCTTCATTAAATAGAGCAAATTCAAGAGAACCTTTGTAATCCTGAATGGTGAAAATGCCAAAACCCGTCCCTTTTTTAGAAACCCGATGATTGACAGCCGATACGAAAGCCGCTATTTTAATGCGCTGATTTTTAAATTCATTCGCTCTATCAAGTGTCATATTGGCAAAACCTGTTTCAATTTTATAATCATCTAACGGGTGTCCTGTTAAATAAATGCCAACACAATCCTTCTCATAATTCAATTTTTGAATCAAATTCCATTCATCTACCTTCGGTACTGAGGGAGTCGTCATCATCACGCTATCCGCTGTATCACCAAAAAGCGAAGTACTGGCTGACGACGATTGTGATTGATATCCCGCACCATATTTTAAGAGGTGTTCAATAAAAGTATCATGCTTATCAGAAGGTGCAAAAAAGGCTGCGCGGGCAATGCCAAAACCATCGAATCCACCTGCTTGCGCAAGACTTTCAATCACTTTTTTATTCACTGTTCTGAGGTTCAAACGGCGTATAAAATCGTAAATATCCTTGAAAGCACCGCCTTTTTTCCGTTCATCTATCAAACTTTCTACCGCTGCTTCGCCTACGCCTTTGATGGCTGAGAGAGCAAAACGAACCTCTCCTTTTTTATTCACCGTAAATTTTACATCTGATTCGTTGACGTCCGGTCCCTTCACAGGAATATTCGCCGAGCGACATTCTTCCATGAAAAAGGTGATTTTATCAATATTCGATTGGTTATTTGATAGCACCGCCGCCATATATTCGCCCGGATAATGTGCCTTCAAATATGCCGTTTGGTATGCTACAAAAGCGTAGCAAGTCGAGTGAGATTTATTGAAGGCATATTGTGCGAAAGCCTCCCAATCCGTCCAAACTTTTTCGCAAATACTGAGGGGGTGTCCATTTTTAGAACAGCCGTCAAAAAATTGCGCTTTCATTTTATTCAACACAGCAATCTGCTTTTTACCCATCGCTTTCCTCAAAACATCGGCATCGCCTTTTGAAAAATTGGCTAATTTTTGAGATAAAAGCATGATTTGTTCTTGATAAACGCATATTCCATATGTTTCTTTTAAATATTCTTCCATAGCAGGGAGGTCATACACCACCTTCTCGCGCCCATGTTTTCTATTAATAAAATTAGGAATATACTGAATCGGACCTGGACGATACAAGGCATTCATCGCAATTAAATCCGCAAATTTATCGGGTTTTAAATCCCGAAGGTGCTTTTGCATACCCAGACTTTCAAATTGGAAAGTCGCATTCGTTTCTCCTTTTTGATAGAGTTCATACGTCTTTTTATCGTCCAAAGGCAGGGCATCAATATCTATAGTTAAACCATGATTTTCTTTAATCAATTTCAAGGCATCTCGAATAATAGTCAATGTTTTAAGCCCTAAAAAGTCCATTTTGATAACGCCCGCATCTTCAATAATAGAACCTTCAAACTGCGTCACCAAGAGGTCAGAATCCTTTGCCGTAGCAACGGGGATAATCTCAGTCAAATCCTTCGGTGCAATGATAATACCTGCCGCATGAATACCTGTACCGCGCACTGATCCTTCTAATATTAGGGCTTCTTTCAAAACGGCTGCTCGCATATCGTCGCCCTTCAATATTTCACGCAATTGCTTGGCATTGTCAATATCTTCACTGGCTAAACCCTCTTTATCCGCCAAAGACCCTTCACCTGTGAGGGGGGCTGTCAAAAGGCGATTGAGCTTGATGCCCGGTTTGTCAGAAACAAGTTTCACCAAAATATTGGCTTCCTGCAAAGGCAAATCCAAGACGCGCGCTACGTCTTTGATACTCATTTTAGCCGCCATCGTACCATACGTTACGATTTGAGCCACTTGCTGTTTGCCATATTTTTGCACCACATAATCAATCACTTTTTGACGACCTTCATCATCAAAATCCGTATCAATATCTGGCATGGATTTACGGTCAGGATTCAAAAACCGTTCGAAAAGAAGGTTATATTTGATAGGGTCAATATTCGTAATGCCGACGCAATATGCTACTGCCGAGCCAGCTGCCGAACCACGACCGGGTCCAATTAATACCCCTAAATCCCGCCCTGCCTTGATAAAATCCGCCACAATTAAGAAATAACCTGCAAAACCCATTGTTTTGATAGTAAAAAGCTCAAAATTCAAGCGTTCTTCTACATCGGGTGTAATCTCTTTGTAGCGTTCCTTCGCGCCTGTGTAGGTGAGGTGGCGCAGGTATTCATCTTGGTTTGTAAAATCGGTGGGGATGACGAAATTGGGCAACATAATGTCCTGTTTGAGCTTCAAATGCTCCACTTTATCTACAATTTCGTTGGTATTATCTATGGCTTCTGGCACATCCTTGAAAATATGGGACATTTCAGCCGTTGTCTTAAAATAAAATTCATCATTGGGGAAAGCAAAACGGGCATTTTTTTTATTCAAATCATCGTCCATGCCCACATCATCCATCTTAGGCGTTGCTTGTTTTTCACCTGTATTAATGCATAATAAAATATCATGCGCATTCGCATCCTCGCGATCCACGTAATGCGAATCGTTGGAAGCAATCACTTTTACATTATATTCTTTTGCAAAACGCAATAAAACTTCATTTACCAATATCTGCTCCTTCAAATTATGGCGTTGCAACTCCACATAATAATCTTCTTGAAAAATATTGAGCCACCATTCAAATTCCTTACGCCCTGCCTCTTCTCCTTTCGTCAAAATGGCTTGTGGAACAGATGCACCCAAGCAGCAAGTCGTCGCAATCAAACCTTTATGATATTGCAAAACCAACTCTTTATCAATGCGCGGGTACTTAGAATACATACCCTCAATGTAGCCCGTTGAACACATTTTAGTGAGGTTGCGATACCCCTCAGTATTTTTAGCTAAAAAGAGCTGATGAAAGCGTTTATCTTTTTTATCCTTTGTAAAAGTCTTTTCATGCCGATTATTAACCATATAAAATTCGCAACCGACTATCGGCTTCACGCCCTCAAATTTCGACGCTTCAGCAACAAACTGAAACACCCCGAACATATTACCATGATCGGTGATAGCAATCGCGGGCATATTATCCTTCTGTGCTTTTTTAAACATGGAAGTGATATTGGCTGCCCCGTCCAAAAGCGAATATTGAGTATGGCAATGCAAGTGTGAAAACTTCATTTTTTATGCTTTTCTTTTAAAACTGTATTTTAACAGTCTAATTTCTAATGTCTCTTTTTCTAAAATCTAAGGAATGCTGTGGTGAGTTTCGGACTTACAAAGATACAAAATAGGGCGGATACAAAGGGGTTAAATTATCAACAAAATGTGTTAAATTTAAAGTCATGCCTTCAAAAACCCTTCCACCATCGTCTCCCAAGAGAAGCATTTTTTCTGCTCGATGACCCCCTCAGTAAAAGCAGCCAATCGGACATTTTTATAAAAATATGTCAAAATCTGCTGTTAAAATTTTGCTAAAATAAGTTTAAACGCCAATGCCAGCAGGTATATTTTAAATAGTAAATATTTTTAACATTTGAAATTTTTTATTACATTAATCGTTGAAATTCAGTCTTTTGATATAAAATACATGTATAAACAAATAATTTCCGAAAAAAATAGTTGACTAATTATAAAAAAATTAAGAGAACTGTTAGAAAATTTGAATAAGTAATTTTAGCTTTGTTCCATTCAAAAACGTTTTAACTTCTGCTTCTGCTTCTAACACAAAGTAAAAGTGAAAATAAGAACAAAAAAATAAAACTAATATTTTTAACTGAACAACCATTTTAAACATGATTCAAGTTTCAAAAAGATTTTTTTAAGATTTCAGCTTCACTCGTATTGAGTTAAGTCGTATGCTTTATTAACATCTGTTATTGCTTATGCCAATATGCAATAAGCAATATGTATTGCTTTAATTAAACCTTATTCGTTAACCATTAAAAAAATAGACAATGTTCGACTCATCTTAATCTTATTTCAACTTCACGATTCGCAAGAATCATTTTCTTTCTTTAAAAAAATCAGGCGCACAATGTACGCCCAATCAACTTACCAATGATTCGCAGTCAAGGTAAGTTTACTAAAAATTAATTAGTTCAACAAAAATCGTTTATTTAAAATTTAAAACCCTACAAAATAAAACCCTAAAGAATTAGCATTGATTTTACAGAGAAAATATTTTTTAAAAAAAGTTGATTGACATAGCTGGAAAGAA
>JAYUUR010000252.1:0-4450 GCA_043754475.1 Saprospiraceae bacterium
TTAGGTTACGGTGCGCTGCACCTTAACAAATCCGAATAAAATTTGCTACAAATATTATGGTGCTCTGCACCTTTTAAAGAACTTAACAGCCCTGCCCCCCAAGGGGGAGTCTTTTGGAAGTGATTAAAAATTTATTCTTCCCTCATTCCAATGATTTTAGATAAGTATGAGAATAATTCGTTCATTTTATTCCAAATGGCTCCCCCTTGGGGGTTGGGGGGAAACGTAAATAAAAACTCTTATCTTTAAATTCAAATAAAATATTCAATATCAATATTTTACACATTATGGAAAAATTACTCATCATTCATCATTTCCTTCGCATACCTATTTTTTAGGAACGGATAACTCAAAACAGAAACGATAATCAAAGACGCGCCTATATAAAAAGTGCTCGACATCTGTTTATTTTCTTTCAAAATCAGCCACGCGAGGATGATACCATAAACGGGTTCCAGATTGATAGTCAGGTTAGAAGCAAATGCGGAAAGGTAGCGCAAGGCTCTGATAGAAAGCATATAACCCAAATTGGTACAAAGCAAAGCCAATAAAAATAAATACGCCCAGTCCCAACCGGCTGGCATAAAATGCGCCGTTGTATCCATAATCAAATAAAAAGGCATTATGAGTGACAATAAAATCCAACCGCCACTGAGGTTGAGGAAGGTAATACTGAGGGGGTCAGCCTTTTCAATCATTTGTTTATTTAAAATAGAAAAAATGACAGCTAAAGTGGCGGAAGCCAAACCTGCCCATAAACCTAAATTCATAGAAGCAGGAAGACTGCCTACGACGAAAGCCATTGCTGGCACAATGACTACGCCGAGCATCACTTCATACCATTTTATTGGCTTTCGAGTCAGTAATGGCTCTAAAAGCGAGGATTGAAAGGAAGTGGTAGCAAAAGTGACCAAAGCTACTGAGGCATTCGCCAACTTGACCGCGCCAAAAAATGCCAACCAATGTACTGCTACAATGACTCCAATGCCCACTAAACGGAGTACAACACCTCTCGGCAATGCTTTGATTCTTTGGAAAATGTTGCCATAGCCAATGATGGCACTACACGTTATAAATATGCGCCACCACACCAAAACAATAGCTGTCAGATGTATTAATCCGCCTAAAATGGCAGTGAATCCGAATAAAAAAACGGCGAAATGGAGTTCGAGATAAGCGCGCTGCGTGTTGGTCATTATAGAATATGATGAAAAACAGTGAAATACTCCCAAAGGATAAATGACGGGGGTGGTTTTTATTAAAATTTTAAAAGGTGAAAATATATTTTTAAACCAACAAAGTGTAATTTTGTTGGTGTTTTGAATAAATCATAACATATTTTTGACATTTAATAAATTTTAAAAACTTTATGGCAATCCAAGTAGGGCAACAAGCACCCGATTTCACACTCTTTTCAGACGAGAAAAAAGAAGTCAAATTGAGCAATTATAAGGGTAAAAACGTGGTTTTAAATTTTTTCCCAGCGGCTTTTACGAGTACTTGTACCGCGCAACTTTGCGATGCACGCGATAATATGAAAAAATATGAAAACTTGAATGCACAAATCTTAGGCATTTCGGTGGATTCAGTGTTTACATTGGCAAAATATAAAGCAGAAAATGACTATAATTTTCCGCTTTTATCAGATTTCAATAAAAATGTTTCTAAAGAATATGATGCTTTCATAGAAAAATTTTTATTAGGTATGAAAGGTGTTTCAGCACGAGCAACTTTTGTTATTGATACTGAGGGGGTAGTTGTTTATGCAGAGGTCTTGCCAAATGTAGGAGAATTGCCTAACTTTGCAGCCATAAGACAATCACTTGGAAAAAATTAATCATAAAAATGAATCCTTATTATGAAGAAGTAGCGGTCGAGGAGGAAATAGACCTTGCTGAAGAACTTGCCGACATTGGGTACGACGCTTATCTGATAGTTTATAATGATGATGTAAATTCCTTTGATTGGGTAATAGAATGCTTCACAGATGTACTTGAACACACTGCCGATCAAGCAGAACAACTTGCCTGTATCATTCATTATAAAGGTAAAGCAACGGTCAAAACTGCTTCACTTTCTATTCTCAAACCCAAATGGGAAGCACTTTGTGATAGAGGTCTTTCGGCGGTGATTGAAGGTGGCAATGATTCGGATAAATAATAAAAATGCCTGCAACTTGGCTTTCCCCTACTCAAATATATTTCCCAAAACCAGAGTATTTTGATACGCCTGATGTAGTGGCTATCGGAGGCGACTTGTCGGCTGATAGGTTGCTATTGGCTTATAGCATGGGCATTTTTCCTTGGTACAATGAAGATGAGCCGATACTTTGGTGGTCACCCGACCCACGAATGGTTCTGTTTCCCGATGAGCTGAAAGTATCGAAAAGTATGCGCCCTTTTTTCAATCAAAATAAATTTAAAGTTACCTATAACATTGATTTTCAAGGAGTTATGCGCCATTGTATGCTCAATCAGCGCAAGGGTCAAGAAGGCACTTGGATTAATGAAGGCATGATAAAATCTTACGGAGAATTACATCGAGAGGGTCATGCACATTCTGTAGAGGTTTGGGAAGGCGATAAAATGGTGGGTGGCTTATATGGTGTAGCCGTGGGGCGCGTTTTTTTCGGCGAGAGCATGTTTACCAAAGTACCCAATGCATCTAAATTCGGATTTATTACCTTTGTTCAAAAATTGCGCGAAATGGATTTTTTACTCATTGATTGTCAGCAGGAAACACGACATCTAACGAGTCTTGGTGGTCGGTTGATTTCACGCACTGCATTTTATGAGATTTTAAAAAAAAATAAAACATGATAAGAATTGACCCGCAGACAACTTCTACCCCTGATTTTTATCAGTTTTTGATTGGTTCTGTTGCGCCACGCCCCATTGCATTTGTCAGCACGATGGATAAAGAAGGTAATACCAACCTCGCACCATTTAGTTTTTTCAATGCTTTTAGTTCTAAGCCACCGATTGTGGTTTTCTCAGTCGGTAAGCGCGTACAAGACGGCACAACGAAAGATACATTGAGCAATGTAGAAGAGACGATGGAATGTGTTATTAATATGGTGAGCCACAGCATCGTTCGCCAAATGACACTCACGGCTGTCAATTATCCAAAAGGGGTCAATGAATTTGAAAAAGCGGGTTTAACTCCACTGGCTTCAGACATGGTGCGCCCGTTTCGGGTGAAAGAGTCGCCCGTTCAATTGGAGTGTCGTGTGGATCGAATTTTACCGCTGGGTACTGAGGGGGGTGCAGGATGCCTCATTATTTGCAACGTTTTGTGTATCCATATTTCTGAAGACGTGATGGATGCCGATAGAAGGCGGATTGACCCACATAAAATAGACCTTGTGGGTAGGCTTGGTCGGGCATATTATACACGCGCGAGCCATGATGCTATATTTGAAATTGTACAACCTGAGCGACCCATCGTTTTGGGCTACGATGGGCTACCCCTCAGTATTCGTCAAAGTGAGGTGTTGACAGGCAATAATATTGCTCAAATTGCCAGCCTTGTAGCATTGCCACCTATAGAAGAAATCTTAACTTTGAAAAAAGATAATCGCGTTCAAAAAATTCTATATTCGGGCAATATACTGAGGGGGTTGCATTTATTGGCTCAGGAGGAACTACAAAAAGGTAATACAGATATGGGAGCGAAATTGGCTTTGTTGGGCGATTTAGTATAAATGATTTTGCTACTTGACAATGATAAATCAATTTTCGTCGTTTATTTTCAGTTGTTTGTAAAGTATTTTTCCAAAGCAGTTGTCAGGAAATTTCTTTTGTAACTTCAATCAATTGTTATTTATTTTGCAATCAATTGATGCTCAATTTTTTTTAATAAAAGTTATTTTTAAACATTTAACAAAACAAAAAAATAGTACAAATGAAAAAATTCACGCTTATCTTAGGTCTGTTTTTAACAGCCTTCATGGTAAAAGCTCAGACAGCCGATGAAATCATCGAAAAATACATCAAAGCCTTAGGCGGTGTAGAGAGATGGAAAAAATTAGAATCCATGCGCCAAACTGGTTTTGTCGTGGTTCAAGGTATGAATATTCCATTTACATCTTCTTCAATGCGCCCTAACATGACGCGTCAAGAAGGCGATTTTCAAGGTCAAAAATTCGTTGATGCATTCGATGGCACTGTTGCTTGGCAATGCAGTCCTTTCGCGACTATGAATAAACCGACTAAAAAAACGGAAGAAGAAACAGCCGATGCTGCTAAAGAGCCGTTTGAAGATGATTTTATTGACTACAAAACCAAGGGGCATACTGTCGAATTGGACGGTAAAGAGGAAATAGACGGTGCAAAATGTTTCAAATTGAAGTTGAAACGCAAAGTAGGCGATGAAAAAATATATTTTATCGATGCTGAAAATTATGTACCCGTCATGATTCGCTCTTTTGCTTCATCGGGTCCAATGAAAG
>JAYUUR010000253.1:0-4444 GCA_043754475.1 Saprospiraceae bacterium
GCTGTAAATCCGTTCGCTGACGATTGAGTTTCCTCAAATCGTCTTCCATTTTATTGATAGCGTTTTTCTTTTGATAATAAGATTGCTCAAACTCATTCAAACTGCCCTCGCGCTCACGTCGCTGCTTGTAACCGTCCTGCAAGTCGGTTTCGTAGCGCAAAATATCATCATCCACATGCTCCAATTCTTCCTTGGATTCTACTAAAATCCGTTGATTGCTTTGCAATGCCGTTTGGTTTTCAGCGATTTGTTTTTCCCTGAAATTCAACTCATTTTGCAGCGTCGAAACCTTATTTTGTTGCCGAATAAACTCGACATTTTTTTCATTATAAGCCTGCGAAGTTTGAGACATAGCATCAGAAACAGACCTAAAAGAACCATCCGCTTGAGCCATTTCTAACTTGACGGCATCCGACTGTTTTTTATTGATAACTAATTGATTATCAATATCTTGTATCTTTTTAAGTAAGGCTTCAATCTGCTCTTTGGCATCGCGTCTTTTATCATCCGCTTCATCAATAAAAGTAGAAAAATTGTCTAATCGAGTTTGCATAAATACGCGCTCTTGACGTATTTTATTCAACCCCTCAGTACCCGCTTGAATGTCCTTCTTTTTATCATTATTTTTGAAGAAAGATATATCATTTCTGACGTGCGAAAGTTGGGTCGTTAAGTCAGCGGCTACCCCCTCAGTATCTTTGATTTCTTTTTCTAAAATTTCAAGATTTTTCTTCCGACCAATTTTTTTACCTTCAAACAAACCAACCGAACCACCTGAAATGCTAAACTTCCGACGGGTCATCGTACCGCTTTTTGTCAAAACGACCCCTTCCTCATTCGCCGAAGCACTATCCATTTTAAAATCACTCAAATCAGATGAATCAGTGATTAATACATTATTCAATAGAAAACTAAACAAGCGTTGATACTGCAAATCTACTTGCACTAAGTCAATTGCAGGGCGGGCATTTACCAAGCCTTTCGTCTCATAAAGTGCATGTTCAAAAGTATCCAAAAGGAAAAAATTAGCCTTTCCTTTTTGAGTATTATTGAGCAAACGAATGGCTGAATAGGCTTCCTCTAAATTTTGAACAACATAATAATTGAGGTATGGCTCAAGGAAATTTTCAATGGCTGTGCGATAGTCTTCTTGAACGTAAATCAGATCGGAAAGCAAGGGTGCAGTCCATGTTTTTTCTTTACTTAAAAAACGAATAGATTCAGGAAAACCTTCAAGACTTTCGACCATAGATTTGGTCAATTTGTACTCATTTTTCTTAGCATCGAGTTTACGATTCACATCTGCCAACTGCTTCGTCAGATTGTCTAATTGATGCGTGGCTTTATCCAAATCTGCCAAACGCTTATCTTCTTCTTTTTCAACTTGTTGATTATCAGCAAGTTGTGCATTTTCTTTATCTTCAATTGTTTTCAGCTTACCCCTCAGTATTTCAACCTCATCGCGGCGTCCTTTGGTCTCTTCATCCGTTCTTTTAATATCCCGATGGAGGTTTTCAATGTTATTGGTAGAGATAGCTTTTTGCTTTTCATGCTCAATTATTTGTCGTTCAATCACCTGTTGTTGTTGTAAAAAAACATCCAAACCGGCTTTGAGAGAGCCGTGATTATCGCGTATATTATCGAGCCTTTGCTTCGCTTCTTCTACCTGTTCTTCGAGCTTTTGTTCTAATCTTTTTTCAGAATTTATCTCTGTTCTGTAGTAATCAATATCCTCAGTTAATTGGGTAATACGAGCAGTAGAAGTAGCAATTTGTTCATTCACTTTTTGCATATTTTGCTCCATGAAAGCCTTGCGTTGTTGCGCCATTCGCTTATCATTTTCCATGCCTCTTATCCGCCCGACAATGCTATTCAACTCCCGTTGCCGCTCACTCAATAACTGCTCTTTTTCGATATTGTCTTTTTTATCTTTCTCAATTTGCGCTTCGATTTGAATACTTTGCACATCTATTTGGCGATAAATATCCGTATCAACTTCTATCTGTTTTTCAGTTTTTTTATAATCTTCTTTAAAAACAGACAACTTCAAAACCGCTAAATCAATAGACATTATTTTATACTCAGCTTTCAGATCGAAGTACTTTTGAGTGCGTTTTGCTTGTTTTTCAAGTATTTTTAAGTTGTTATCTATTTCAAAAAGCAAATCTTCTATGCGGTTGAGGTCTTCTTCAGTAGCGTTGAGTTTGTTGAGCGTTTCATTTTTACGGGCTTTATATTTCGATACGCCAGCCGCCTGCTCGAACATCATGCGGCGAGAATTTTGTTTATCATTCAAAATATCGTCCACCATCCCCAATGCAATAATCGCATAAGAATTTGAGCCAATACCAGTATCCATAAAAAGCGTGGTAATATCTTTTAGACGACAAGTGACGCCATTCAAACGGTATTCAGAATCGCCCGATGCATAGAGAATGCGCGAAATAGTCACCATCGAATACTCGGTCGGCAGTAGGTTTTTAGTGTTTTCAAAAGTCAAACTGACTTGAGCCATTTGCCCCGCTTTGCGCTTTTTAGTACCGTTGAAAATAACGGAATTCATCTTATCCAAGCGCAATTCCGAGCTTTTTTGCTCGCCGAGTACCCATCGAATAGCATCCACGACATTGGATTTGCCCGATCCATTCGGACCGACAATGCCAATAACGTCTTCGTTGAAGTGGATAATCGTTTCGTTCGCGAAGCTTTTAAACCCTTTTATTTCGAGTGTTTTTAACCGCATTTCAATTGAATAATGAACGCTATAAAAATAAAATATCGAGCTTCCATTATCGTTTGCCCCCTAACCCCCGAAGGGGGAACACATTGGAAGTATTTAAAAATAAGCGTTAAAAATGGTAAAATTTTGATGAATTTTTAAACCTTACTTCAAAAAGCCCGCAAAGTTATTTAAATAGTTGAAAAAAAAGCAATTGTCATTGCGAGAAATCGAAGCAACTGAGGGGGTCACAACAACGCCTTCCGCTCCGTCACATAATCCCGCCACAAATCCAAACAGCTTGCAAAATCAGGTGGCAAAGGGCATTCAAACTGCATCCATTTACCCGTAGTCGGGTGCTCAAAGCCCAATGAACGGGCATGAAGCGACTGACGCGGCATCAAATCCATTGCTTTTAATACAAATTGTTTGTATTTTGAGAAAATTGTGCCTTTCAAGATGCGATGCCCTCCGTAACGTTCATCCATAAATAGCGGATGCCCGAGATGTTTCATATGTACGCGAATCTGATGCGTGCGCCCGGTTTCCAATTGGCATTCGACAAGGCTCACATAATACATAGGCTCAATAATTTTATAATGAGTCACCGCATGTTTACCCGCTTCGCCTTCTGGGAAAGGCATTATTACGAGTGGGTCATGCGGATTGCGTCCGATATGCACATTTATAGTCCCCGTTTTCTCCGCAGGCTCGCCCCATACCAACGCCCAATATTTTCTTTCAATGGTGTGATAAAAAAATTGACGTGCCATGTGCGTCAACGCATATTGATTTTTAGCAATTACCAACAAGCCGCTCGTATCTTTATCAATCCGATGCACTAAACCCGGGCGTTCCTCAGGCATCATCTTTTGCACAGGCTCTTCTTTTTTCTGCCAATAATAGGCTAAAGCGTTGAGCAAAGTACCGCGTTTATTACCGACGCCCGGATGACAAACCAAACCCGCTTGCTTATTAATCACCAATATATCATCGTCTTCATACACAATTTCGAGGGGAATATTATCCGCATGAAGCGTACCTTCATCAGGCATTTCAGGAAAAATAACCGTAATCGTTTGATTCGGTTTGAGGCGATAATTGGGCTTAACTACTTGATTATCAACCATTACCGAACCCGCATGTATGGCATCTTGAATCTTATTGCGGCTTACTTTTGGCAACCGATCGGATAAATATTTATCGAGCCGCACGGCCGTTTGCCCTTTGTCCACCACTATCCGCAGATGCTCATACATCTCATCTTCCGATAGTGGCAACAACTCTTCCGACTCCTCAAGTTCAAAACGTTCCTCCTCCGGTTGGAGCAAAAAATCTTCGTCAAGCATATCTCTGTTTATTTTAATTTTTTAAAAAAAGAGTGTAAAATTACGCTAATTTATTTAAATATTTGTCCTCTCAAATTTCAATCATATATAAAATCAAAAACAAGATGCTCAAAATTTCTGACATAAAAAATATTCTCATCATCGGCAGCGGTACACTCGGATTGCGGATTGGTTTGCGTTGTGCTATAGATGGTTTCAACGTTCGTTTCTACGACATCACCGAATCTTCCCTACAAAAAGCCTTGACTACGCAGGGCAAACTCTTAGGTTCTTTGGTCAAAAGAGGGCTGATTACTGAGGGGGATGCCCAAGCTGCTCAAGCGCGTATCACCACCACAACCGATAAAAATGCAGCCGTAAAAGACATTCATTTAGT
>JAYUUR010000254.1:0-13445 GCA_043754475.1 Saprospiraceae bacterium
CATCAAAAGACGCTTAAAAGAGCTGCGGCAATTCCTATAGACACCATGCTTTTAAGAAAGAATTACAAGCCTTCGCAAAAGAAATAGGTATTGATATTATTGTCGCTCATTATCCACCTTATGCCTCTAAATGGAATCCTATTGAGCACCGCCTATTTTGTCACGTCCATCAAGCAATGAGTGGACAAATGTTTAAAGATTATGAATTCGTAAAAACACTTATTGAGAAAACATCAACCAAGCAAGGATTAAAAGTAGTGGTCAGAATACATCTAAAAGACTATCAAACAGGTATAAAAACAGATAAAAATGACATTGATGAAAAAAGAATTCAGAGGCATCCTACTATACCAGACCTAAATTACAGAATTGCTGCCTAAAACACGCTTTTATTTATTCCTCGTTCCTAATGTTAAAATTATTTAAGTTTATACCCATTCAAAAATGAAATTTCACTCCAATAACTAAAGAATGATGAACCAGCAAAGAATAGTGATGATTATAGATGATGATATTGATGATATTGAATTTTTCTGCGAAGCATTAACTGAAATTGATGCTTCTGTTCAATATTTGACAGCATTAAACGGCGTAGATGCACTTAGTAAACTGCGTAGTGATGAGAATATTTTACCGCATGTCATTTTTTTAGATTTGAATATGCCTCGTATGGATGGTAAGCAGTTGCTCAAAGAACTCAAAAATGATTATGTTCTAAAAGACATACCCGCTATCATTTATTCTACCTCGTCAATGCCAACCGATATTGAAGAAACTAAAGCATTAGGCGCAACGCATTTTTTGACTAAACCCTCCAGTTTTAAAAAACTTTGCGACGATATTAATTTTGTTTTAAACAAATTTGGATAGAATTATTAATTTAAAAATGAGTACAACAAATTGTTTTAAAAGACAAAAGCCGCATGATTGAATATCATGCGGCTTTAATTTTATTGCAAAATCAATTCATAAAGCATTTATTTTAAATACTTTATAAATAAATTTTTAATTAAATATCTACTTTAGCATACTTTGCATTGGCTTCGATAAAAGCCCGACGTGGCGGCACTTCATCACCCATGAGCATCGAAAATATACGATCAGCTTCCATTACATCATCAATGGTTACTTGGCGAAGGATGCGCGTTTGTGGATCCATAGTGGTTTCCCAAAGTTGCTCCGCATTCATCTCCCCCAAACCCTTATAACGCTGAGTTTTTACTGAATCGTCATTCTCACCTTTTGCATATCCTGCAATGGCTTCTTTGCGTTCCTCTTCATTCCAACAGTAGCGAAATTGCTTACCTTTCTGCACTTTATAAAGTGGCGGTGCTGCTACATAAATATGCCCTTGCTCAATCAAAGTTTTCATATAGCGATAGAAAAATGTTAGAATCAAAGTCGTGATGTGGCTACCGTCAACGTCCGCATCACACATGATAACGACTTTGTAATACCTCAATTTTTCAGTATTCAAAAAACGCTCCCCCTCAGTATTTTCAGCTATTCGGACGCCGAGGGCTGTGAATATGTTCTTAATCTCTTCGTTTTCGTATATTCTATGCTCCAACGCTTTCTCTACGTTCAAAATTTTACCCCTCAGTGGTAGAATGGCTTGAATGTTACGGTCACGTCCTTGCTTTGCCGTACCACCTGCTGAATCACCCTCGACAAGGAAAATCTCACAAGCCATTGGGTCTTTAGAAGCGCAATCCGCTAATTTGCCCGGCAAACCACCGCCTGAAAGCGTGCCTTTGCGTTGTACCATCTCCCGAGCGCGTTGTGCGGCGTGGCGAGCGGTAGCAGAAAGGATAACTTTATCGACAATTTTTTTAGCTTCGTTGGTATTTTCTTCGAGCCAATATTTCAAGGTCTCGCCTAAAACTTGGCTGACAATAGCAGTTACTTCCGAGTTGCCGAGCTCACCTTTGGTTTGACCCTTAAATTGTGGCTCAGGTACTTTTACTGAAACCACCGCTGTCATGCCTTCACGGAAGTCATCACCAGATACGGTTTCTTTAATTTTTTTGAAAAGCCCTTTGTCTTCACCATAATTTTTAAACTCACGCGCTATGGCTCTGCGGAAACCATTGACGTGCGTACCACCTTCACGAGTCGTGATATTATTGACAAATGAAAAGACGTTTTCAGTATAACCGGTGTTATAAGTGAAAGAGATTTCAACCTCCACATCATCTTTTTTACCTTTTACATAAATAGGTGTGCTAATGAGTTGCGTGCGGTTTTCATCCAGATACTGAACAAAACCTTTTAAACCATCTTCAGAGAAAAACTCTTCTACATGGTAATTATCGCCTACTTCATCCGAGCGTTCGTCAATCAATCGCAGTTTCAAACCACTGTTCAAAAATGCTAATTCACGGAGGCGATGTGCCAAGGTTTCATGTTTATAGACCAACTCCTCTAATATCTCAGGATCGGGCTTAAATGTGATGATTGTTCCTGTTCTTTCTGATTCGCCGATGACTTTTACATCAGCAAGCGGTTTTCCTTTGGAATATTCCTGAACGAAAACTTTACCCTCGCGATGAATCTCTGCACGCAAATAAATAGATAAAGCGTTGACGCACGATACGCCCACACCGTGCAAACCGCCAGACACTTTATAGGTGTCTTTGTCGAATTTACCACCTGCATGTAAGACCGTCATAACGACTTCAAGAGCGGATTTTTGCAATTTTTTTTGTAAACCGGTTGGGATACCGCGTCCATCGTCGGTGACTGTTATCGAATTATCTTTATGAATAATAACTTCAACATTCTTACAGTATCCAGCAAGATGTTCGTCGATAGAGTTATCTACTACCTCCCAAACTAAATGATGTAAGCCTTTGCTATCTGTACTGCCGATATACATGCCGGGACGCAGGCGTACTGCTTCAAGACCTTCAAGAGCGGTGATGTTATCTGCACCATAACTGCTCGCTGGGGCTTGTAACTCGGGTGTCTCTAATATTTTTTCCATAAACGCAAAGATACGGTTTTATTCGCCGTTATCGAAACTTTTTAACGGTTTTTAACTATTATAGTTGGCATTTTTTTCATCTAATTTTATTTAAATTTATGAGGTTTTTGTATTTTTTTTAAGTGAAAATCACATTTTTACCTTCTTAAAAAACTTTATGTGTATCAAATCATATTTTTTTACACTTTTATTAAAACTTGTCTTAATTTTTTTTGCATCTTTCAAAATTAATATAAAAATTCGCCCAACGAGTTGAAAATTTCATAATATTATATACACCATAAATAATAAAATCACATGGGAGAACATAAAGTAAAAGTGGTCAAAGACCGCAAGCAGATGCAGAATTTCGTTCGCCAACTGCTCCGCGATGTAGAAGCATTTGATTATATGCTCAACAACGATTGGTTTGAAAAAGACATCATGCGCATTGGTGCAGAGCAGGAGATGTGCCTCGTGGATAAGGATACTTTCAAGCCCGCCTGTATCAATATGCAAGCCTTGGAGCTGATGAAGGAATGGGATTGGGTCGGTACTGAACTGGCTCAATTCAATCTTGAAACCAACCTAACACCCTTGGAGTTTTCAGGCAATTGCTTGAGTGCTTTAGAACGTGAAAATACTGAGGGGTTAAATAAAATTCGAGAAGTCATCAAACCTTTCAATGCCGAAGTGGTGTTGGCAGGTATTTTACCGACGCTTCGAAAGTTCGACCTCGATATGCAAAATCTTACGCCTAAACCGCGCTATTTTGCTTTGATGGAAAGCATTAAAGAGCATAGTTTGAGGGGTGATGATTTTTTTGAATTAAGGCTGGATGGCATTGATGAATTGCATATTCGCCATGATTCGCCCCTTTTGGAGGCTTGCAACACCAGTTTTCAAGTGCATTTACAAGTTTCCCCTAAGGATTTTGTTAAAATGTACAATATTGCTCAAATGCTTGCCGCGCCTATGATTTCTATTGCTGCCAATTCGCCGATGGTTTTTGGTAGGCGACTTTGGCATGAAACGCGGATTGCTCTTTTTCAACAATCGCTCGATACGCGTACCTCGCATGAGCACATGCGCGAGCGCAGCCCCCGCGTAAGCTTTGGAAAAGATTGGCTGCATGAAAGCATTCTTGAAATTTATAAAGAAGATATTGCCCGTTTCCGAGTATTGCTTGGCGATGATATAGAGGAGGATTCGCTTGAATCTGTTGCCAAAGGAATAGTGCCGAAGCTCCGCGCCCTGCAAATCCATAATTCTACTGTCTATCGGTGGAATCGCCCTTGCTACGGCATCAGCGACAATGGCAAACCGCATTTACGCATTGAAAACCGCGTATTGCCAGCAGGACCTACGGTTGTTGATTCGACAGCAAATGCTGCTTTTTGGCTCGGTATGATGACGGGTTTCGCTAATAAATACGACGATGTCAGGAAACTTATCAGCTTTGAAGACATCAGAGATAATTTTGATAAAGCAGCTAAATTTGGTTTTGATACAAAATATACTTGGTTCAATGATCAAAAAATGAGTCCGCGGGATTTGATTTTGGAACATTTGCTGCCCATTGCTAAAGAGGGTTTGAAATCCAGAAATATTGACGAAGCCGATATTTCAAAATATATGAACATCATCGAGGAGCGGGCTAAACTTCACATGACGGGCGCAAGATGGCAACTCCGAGCTTTCACCAAATTGGCGAAACAAATGACCACCGACGAAGCCGTGACGACCATGACCTCCGCTATCGTCAAAAATCAGTGGCAACAAAAACCCATTCATACTTGGGAGTTGCCCAATCCTGATGTGTTGGAAACTTATCATCCATCCAAATTGCACGTAGAGGAATTTATGCAAACCGACCTTTTTACCGTACAAAAGGATGACATCGTAGAGTTCGTTGCCCAAATGTTGGATTGGCGAAAAATTCGGTATATGCCTGTAGAAGATGCTCAAGGCAAATTGGTGGGGCTTATCACTTCGCGCTTGTTGCTGCGGCACTATACTCAAAACAATGAATTACTCAAAAAAACGCAATTGACTGTCAAAGATATTATGATTGAAACGCCTATAACCGTCAAACCAAAGGCAACTTTGTTGGAATCTTTGAACTTGATGCGTGAGCATAAAATCGGCTGTTTGCCCGTTGTGAACGATGACAACGAATTGATAGGCATCATTACTGAGATGGATTTTCTTAGAATTTCGGTCAGGCTATTAGAAAAATTTGATAAATAATACTAAAAAAAATGGCAACGCCTAAATCTGTCGCATTTCATACGCTTGGTTGCAAGTTAAATTATTCCGAAACATCGTCTATACAACGGCTTTTCGAGGATAAAGGCTTTTTTATCAATAATTTTGATGATCAAGCGGATGTGTATGTCATCAATACCTGTTCTGTTACGGATTTTGCCGACCAAAAGTGTCGCCAAACCGTTCGGCGGGCTTTGCGTCAGAATCCTGATGCATTTGTAGTCGTTGTCGGCTGTTATGCCCAATTGAAGCCGCAGGAAATAGCAGAAATACCGGGCGTAGATTTGGTATTAGGCGCAGGAGAAAAATTTAAAATCACCGATTATATTGATGGTTTGACCAAGGCGCAAGGCAAAGGCATGGTGTCCGCAGGTGAAATCCGAGAGGTGAATACCTTTCACAATGCCTTTTCTTTTGGCGACCGCACGCGGTCATTTTTGAAGGTACAAGACGGTTGTGATTATAAATGTGCTTTTTGTACCATTCCGTTAGCGCGGGGAAAAAGTCGCTCGGATACTGTTGAAAGTATTGTGGCAAATGCCCGTCAAATTGCCGCTATGGGCGTCAAAGAAATCGTGTTGACTGGCGTGAATATCGGTGATTTTGGCAACGGAACGGAGGTGATTGAAGGCGAAAAACCTAAAAAAGAAGCACTTTTTATTGATTTAATCAAGGAATTGGATAAAGTGGAAGGCATCGAGCGTTTTCGTATTTCGAGCATAGAACCGAATCTTTTGACGGATGAAATCATTGATTTTGTAGCAAAAAGCACCCGTTTTGCACCACATTTCCATATACCATTGCAATCAGGCAATGATAAACAACTGATGCAAATGCGCCGCCGATATAAACGCGACCATTATAAAAGTCGGGTAGAGAAAATAAAAGCGGTGATGCCTCATGCGTGTATCGGTGTGGATGTGATTGTCGGCTTTCCGAACGAAACGGACAATGATTTTAAAGAAACTTTCAATTTTATTAACTTATTGAATATCAGTTACTTACACGTTTTTACCTATTCAGAAAGAGCTAATACAGCGGCGATTGATATGGTAGAAGGCGTAGTGCCGATGAAAATACGACGAGAACGAAACGAAATGCTCCGCATATTAAGTGAGAAAAAACGCCGCGCTTTTTACAGCGAATTTTTAGGGCAAACGCGCCCCGTTTTATTTGAAAATCATAAAAATCCTAAGCTATTGACGGGCTTTACGGATAATTATATTAAGATTGAAATGGAAAGACCGACTGATGTTACTGCGAATGAAACATGGCAGGTGGAATTGGTCAATTGGATTTTACCTGTTGAGTTAGGTGATTTTAATGAAGAAGGTGATGTGAAAGCAACGCTGAATTTGAACCACGAAAATATGTATACTTAATCTGTATAATTACGTGTATTAGACCACGAATTTTACGAATTAACGAATTTTACCAATCTATGTGTTGACTTTTGATTTGGGTCAATCAAATTTTAAATAAGGATATTTGGATTTTAATTCTATCATCTTATTGTTGACAGAATTCACAAATTGTTGATACCCCTCAGTATCGGGATGTAAGGGGCGATGTTGAAGCATAGTATTCATTTTTTGCACATCATTGACAACACAATTTGTTTTATCTGTAAAATAAGTCTCCTTAAAATAATCCCAAATATAGTCAATCGCTTGGTTGGTGGGATGAATCATATCTGCTTCATAAAACCTATAATCCCGCAGGTCGTCCATCATTAATTCGTAGGCAGGGAAATAATGCACATTCTGAAATTGCTTACAAATTTCCTCAACAGCTAATAACAAAGTTGCTTTACTCCGTTGGTTTTCAATCAAGCCATCGCGTATGTGTCTAATCGGGCTAACAGTTATAATAATTTGAATATCAGTCTTTTGTGCATTTATTTTATTTAAAATATCTGTAAAACTCTCTACAATTTCTTCAATGGATAGCCTTTTTTTATCAAAATTCTCTAAGCCTGTTTCTGCATTTCGACTCGGTACTTTATGACAATTAGCTACCACTTCGCCTGATTTTTTTTCAATAAAAACATTGGCTGTTCCGAGTGTGATAATGAGTCTATTGGCTTTTTGAAAGAAGGTTTTGGCTTCTAAAAGACTATCATTGATACCCCTCAGTATATCGTCCTTTTTGGGGCTTGAAAACTTGCCATGATGCTGCCACGAGTGCCATAAATCGCCATTTTGGAAAATATCTTTTTCTGTATAAATATCTTCTGTCAATAATTTGGTTATACCTGTTGAAATAGAAATAGGGTTGTAAATAATACCAAAAGGGTTGGTTAAAGTAGAAAATCGCAGTGCTGAGAGCCTTGCGCCCATATTTTCAGCGAAACAGGAGCCGATGGTGATTATCGAATCATCATACCCAATGGTTATGTTCGATTTTGTCGGATTAAATGTTGTTCTAAATTCCATGATTGTAGCGCGGAACTCCAGTTCCGCATTTTTTTACATACGTAGTTAATGACAAATGCGGAACTGGAGTTCCGCGCTACGACCGCGCGTCTAAAAAATAGCGTTAAAAATAAGAGCAATTCCCACAAAAAGTGTAATTTTCCCCCCTTAAAATTAATACAATTTATTTTTAACAAAAACGCTGAAAACCAAGTGTTTTAATAAATAAAAATGGGCTTTTGGGATTTAATATTTGGTAAAAACACAGGGCAGAGCGTTGCCACGCCTAAAATTAGATTTGGTCGCTACACGGATTCTTACAAAGAGAAGGCTCAATACGAATCGTGGGACAAAGCCCTCAACAAGTTTGAAGCCAATGAGTATTTAGAATCATACAAAGAATTTTTCAAATATCTACGCGACGATAAGGAAGACAATGTGCGCTGGGCAGAAGAAAACGGCGGCATTCACTTCGAGGTTTTGCAGGGGTCGAAACGGGTTTCGGGTTTTGCTGATGCTCGTCAGTTGAAAGCGGAGGCAAGAATTGCCAACGCCAAAGAGTTGAGTGTGGCGTTCATGCGCCGTTTGGTGGAAGCAAATTATAGCTTGGATTATTGCCGTTATGCTTTGGATAATGAGAATAATTTGGTTGTCAAATTCGATACATTTACGCTCGATGGCTCGCCCTATAAATTGTATTATGCACTCAAAGAAGTAGCAATGAATGCCGATAAACAAGACGATTTGTTGCTTGATGAGTTTGAATCGATGTTGACCTGGATTGATACAGGTTCAAAAACGGATATAATTGTTGCAGAAAAAGAAGTCAAATTTAATTTCATTCAAGAGCAAATAAAAGCTACTTTAGATGAAATAGAGAAAGGCAGCTTAAATGGTGAAAAATATCCGGGCGGCATTTCTTATTTGCTTTTATCGGCGGTTTATAAGGTTGATTTTTTGACGACACCTGAGGGGTATATGATGGAAATCATCGAGCGCATTCACCGTTCTTATTTTGATGGGAACGAGAGCAAAACGATGATTCAAAAAAATGTGAATATACGGAGGGAGTTGGAAAAAATATTGAATCGCCCTAAGGAATTGATTTTCAATGAGTTATATTCAACGTCTTCTACATTTGGCATCGTTGCACCCAAAGGACACGATGCTTTGGTAGGGCTTATAGATGGCGAATTGGCAAATATGGATTGGTATGAAGCAAATAATCACATCAAAGTTGCGCTTTCCATTCCAGGTTATATTATAGGCAATGCCTTGTTCAATTTTGCTTTGCCAAAGCCTTCTAAGGATTTTATTGAATTATATTATCGGATTACTGAATCAAAATATTTTACATCTTTAGGTTTTACGCCTGCTTATTTGGATGAAACAAAGGATGTTTTTGATCAAAAAAATATAAAAAATGCCATACGCAAAGTAGCAGAAGTGCATAAAGAAAAATTTCCACAGCTTTCTGCTGATTTGAAAATTTTAGATTTTAAAAGCCCTTGCCTATTTGCGAGGACATATTTATTGATGTTGAAAAATATGGATTTAACGCCTAAAAGTTGAAATATACTGAGGGGGGCATTCATATTTATTTTTAAAGAAATTATGCAACAAATAGTTGATATTTATAAAAATGTCGTTATTCAGATAGCAACGCCTTATAGTACAGGGACGGGATTTTATCTGAAAGCACCCAATTTGATTGTGACTAACAATCATGTTGTGGAAGGGAATCGAGAGGTGACGGTGGAAGGTGTGGGTTTGCCGCGTCAAATTAGTCGCGTGCTTTACAATGATGCAAAATATGATTTGGCTTTTCTTGAAATGCCACCTGAACATGCTATTCCGTTAGTAAAACTTGGGGAAATCCTTGTGCGGGAAGGCGAGCGTGTAACGGCTATCGGGCATCCATTCGGTCTGAAATATTCATTTACGCAAGGGATTGTCTCAAATCCGCGTCATATTCATAATAACATTGACTATATTCAGCACGATGCAGCTCTGAATCCTGGCAATAGCGGCGGTCCACTCATTAATACTGAGGGGGATGTCGTTGGTGTGAATACTTTTATTATTCAAAACGGCAACACGATTGGTTTTTCATTGCCTGCAAAATATTTAGATGAAACCATTTTAGCGTTTCAAAAGGGAGAGGGTGAAATAGCTATGCGCTGCGAATCATGCTTGAATTTAGTATTTTCAAGTACAGTTGATAAAGGCTATTGCCCTTATTGCGGTTCAAAAGTGAAATTATCGTCAGAGTCTGATGAATATTTGTCAGAAGGGGTCGGTTTGACGATTGAAAATTTATTGAAAAAAATGGGGCATGATGTTAGGCTGAGTCGTCGCGGTCCCAATAATTGGGAAATTAGGCAAGGCTCTGCGAAGATAAATATATCTTATTACAATCAAACGGGTTTGATAATTTGCGATGCTCACCTTTGTACATTGCCCCCACAAAATATTAAAGCAGTGTATGAATATTTGCTTCGAGAGAATTATCGCAACGAAGGTGTTACATTAAGTGTGAGGGGGCAAGACATCATTTTATCGCTGTTAATTTATGATCGTTATTTGAAAGAAGAAGTTGCCGAGCGTTTATTGAGCAACTTATTTGAGAAGGCAGACCACTACGATAATATACTTGTAGAGCAATATGGGGCGCAATGGTTGACAGAGAAATAAAAAAAAAATCACGTCAATACCCATTTTAAGTTATTTTGGCACGTTTTTGAAATAATGTTTAACGGTGAGTCGTTAAGCATATAAAAAAAGACAAAATGTTAAAAAGCTGTTATTTGAAGCATGCAATCTAACCGCATTTGAAGATTTTCCTTTACTTTTGAAATTGCTTAACTGCCTTCATTTTTATCAACGAATACAAGCAGTTTTTTAATCAAAAAATTCAACCGATACTATCGCATCCTGATTTTTCTCCTTGAATTTTTTGTATTTCGATTTAAATTTTTCTGAATCCAGCAATTTTAAACGGCTAAAGTGATTTAGCTATAATTTACATTAAAAATCCATTTCGATACAAAGTCTACTTCCAACATGAGAAAAATTCAAGTACTCATTCTTTTCAGCCTAATGAGCTGGGCAGCTACGGCGCAAGACATACATTTTTCCCAGTTTTATATGGCACCTCTTGACCTCAATCCCGCTATGACAGGGTTGATGAATTGCAACCAACGCCTCAGCGCTAATTACCGCAACCAATGGGCTTCGGTACTGAGGGACAAGGCGTTTCAAACGTTCAATGTGGCTTATGATGCCCGTATTCCTGTAGGTCGTTATGACTATATTGGCGTCGGTGGTACAGTTTGGGGTGATCAAGCAGGCTCGCTTAGCTTCCGCACCAACCAACTTCGCGGCTCATTTTCTTACTCAAAGAAAATGGGTGGCTATAGAAAAAAAGCCAATTACCTCGTAATGGGTGCTGACGTGGGCATAGGTCAACGAGGCATCAATACTGGGAATGCTCAATGGGGTAGCCAAAACGATAATGGTGTATTTAATCCCAATCTACCCAGTAATGAAAACGTATTTGGGCGTGATCAGTTCATATATGCAGATGTTTCGGCGGGTTTATTGTGGTTCTCAGTGTTTGACGAAAACAATAATTTCTATTTCGGCGGTGCTTATGATCATATCAACCGTCCGAATGTATCCTTTACAGATAATAAATTTCAAGCCCTTCCAAGCAAATTTACCCTACACACAGGTGGTGAATTTCAAATAAAAGACCGTATTAGTCTTTTACCGGGAGCTGTTGTTTTATTGCAAAATCCTAACATGGAAATCAATGGCGGTACAAGCATCCGCTTTTCACTTGGCAATAGCCGTCGTTCTACTGAATCTTTGCAATTTGGTGGTTGGGCACGCTTCGGAAATAAAGTTGGTGGTGGAATGTTGATGGATGCCATTATTCTTTCAACGCGTTTTGACTATCAAAACTTTAGCATCGGTTTTAGCTACGATTTGAATATGTCTTCATTGAAAACAGCGAGCCGCTCAAACGGTGGATTTGAATTTGCTTTATTATATAAAATATGTGGACCTGAACGGCGCAACGTTTACTGCCCGAACTTCTAATAAAAAATTCTCATACAAATATGTCAAACGTCCGAAGGCTACATTAGCTTTCGGACGATTTTTTTTGTCTTGATTCGAAATGTTTTTCAATGAAATTTTAATGAAAACGGAGTGATTTTGTAGAAAACACAGATTCTTTATTTTAGAATTGAAATTTCTTTAAATTTGCACCTCAATTTTAAAAATATCAAAAATAAAATATGACTATCTCCCTAAATTGGCTAAAAGAATACATTGACATTAACGAAACGCCTGAAAAAATTGCGGAATTACTCACCGATTTAGGTCTTGAAGTAGAGGGCATGGAGGAAATCGGTGGCATCAAAGGTAACCTTGAAGGTGTCGTTGTCGGTCAAGTTTTGGAATGTGAAAAACATCCTGATGCAGATAAACTCTCAATCACAAAGGTGAATATTGGCAGCGGCGACCCCCTCAGTATTGTCTGCGGTGCGCCGAATGTAGCCAAAGGTCAGAAAGTTGCGGTGGCTACAATTGGGGCAATGCTATATTTTTCGGATGGAAAAGAATTGAAAATCAAGGAAGGTAAAATACGTGGTGCGGTCTCGCAAGGCATGATTTGCGCAGAGGATGAACTCGGCATCGGCACTGACCATTCAGGTATCATCATCCTACCTGCCGATACGCCAGTCGGTACACCTGCGATGGAGGTTTTTTCAAAAGGTATTCATGCAGATAAAATTCAAAAAGATACCATTATTGAAATAGGTTTAACACCCAATCGGTCAGATGCGATGAGTTTTACAGGCATTGCGAAAGATTTAGCAGCCCGTTTGAAAGTACACAGCGGTGGCGGTAGCGTTAAAATGCCCGATATTTCTGCATTCAAAGTGGATAATAATGACTTGAAAATGGCTGTAAAAGTAGAAGATACTGAGGGGTGTCCTCGCTATTCAGGTGTGTGTATTCAGGGTGTAACAATTGCAGAATCGCCCAATTGGTTGAAAAATCGGCTTGCAGCTATTGGTGTGAATAGTATAAATAATGTGGTGGATGTTACTAATTTTGTTCTTCATGAACTCGGTCAGCCACTCCATGCTTTCGATTATGATAAAATCGGAGGGCATGAAATTATTGTGAAAACTTTGCCCGAAGGCACTAAATTCAAATCTTTAAAGAAAAATGAAAGTGGTGAATATGTTGAACTCAATCTAAAAGATACTGATTTAATGATTTGCGATGCTACCTCTACGGGTATGTGTATCGCGGGCGTTATCGGCAATCCTACTGAGGGGGTGTCTGCAACGACCACCAATATTTTTCTCGAATCAGCGCATTTCAATGGCAAGCGTCTACGCATCACTTCTTTTCATCATAATACAAGGACGGACGCTGCTAAAACTTTTGAAAAAGGCACTGACCCGAATGTTACACTTTATGCTATGAAGCGTGCCGCGCTCTTGATTAAAGAATTGGCTGGCGGCACTATTGCTTCAGATGTGATAGATATATATCCACAACCTATTGAAAATCAACAAGTTGCAGTAAAATATAAGCATATCAATCGCTTAATCGGTCAAGAACTTTCACCTGAATATGTGCATACTATTTTGAATGCGCTTGAAATGGCGATTTTGTCTTCAGATAATGAAGGAATTGTAGTTTCTGTTCCGACCAATAAAGTAGATGTTACGCGCGAAGCCGATGTCATCGAGGAAATATTGCGAATTCATGGC
>JAYUUR010000255.1:0-13435 GCA_043754475.1 Saprospiraceae bacterium
ATCATTAGAACATTGATAACCAATATGTTAAAGATAATTGAACCTAAAAATATGGTTGCTCAATTTGAAGATTTTGCAGAAGATTTCAAGGAACTAGAAAAATTCTTTTTGAAGGCTAAGTTTTTATAAGAAAGCCCTACGTTTTTCATTAAAATCGTTGGTTTTTCTAAGGGGAAAGGCTAACTTTGCGGCGATTTATTTATTTTATAATAAAATATCATTATTAATCCACTTATCCGAAGTCTTAATTTCGGAAACTACCAATTAATTATGGAAGTAACAATGAAAAAAGCGGCGGTTAAAAAGACGCATAATTTTAGCGCAGGTCCTGCTATTTTGCCTGCTGAAGTCATCAAAGAAGCGGCACAAGGCGTTTTGAATCTGAACGGAACAGGCTTGTCTGTTCTTGAAATGAGCCACAGGGGTAAGGACATTGGTGCTATTGCAGACGAAGCCACGCAATCTATCAAAGATCTTGTGGGTTTGACTGACGAGTACGAAGTGCTTTGGATGTCAGGTGGTGCGTCTTCTCAATTTTTTATTACAGCGATGAATCTGATGGACGATGGTGACAAAGCGGCTTATGTGGATACGGGTACGTGGGCATCGAAAGCCATTGAAGCGGCGCGTCAATTTGGCAATATTGACGTCTTAGCGTCTTCAAAATCAACGACTTATGATAATATTCCCCGTAAATACAAAGTGCCTTCGGATGCTAAATTTTTGCATTTGACCAGCAATAATACCATTTACGGCACGCAATACCATTGGTTTCCAACAACGGATATACCTATCGTTTGCGATATGTCTTCTGATTTTTTAAGCCGCCCGATTGATGTAGCTCGTTACGGTCTCATCTACGCAGGTGCTCAAAAAAATCTCGGACCGGCAGGTGTGACGGTAGTGATTGTGAAAAAAGATTTGTTGGGAAAAGTGCAGCGTCAGATTCCGGCTATGCTGGATTATCGCACGTTTATCAAGGAGAAATCCATGTATAACACACCGCCGGTTTTCGCTATTTATGTCTGTATGCTCACTTTGCGTTGGATAAAAAAGATGGGTGGCTTGGCAGCGATGGAAAAACACAATAAGAAAAAAGCCAATATTTTGTATAAAGAAATCGACTCTAATCCGCTTTTTAAAGGCAATGTTGAAAAAAGAGATCGTTCGATGATGAATGTCTGTTTTACGATGTGCAATCGCGATTTAGAGCCTGTTTTTGCTCAATTTGCTAAGGATAATGGCGTTTCAGGCATTGAAGGACATCGTTCAGTGGGTGGTTTTAGAGCGTCTATTTACAATGCTATGCCGCTTAAAAGTGTGAAATTTTTAGCAGACTTGCTGAAAGAATTTGCTGAAAAATACGCGTAAAAAATGATGAATGATGAGTTATGAATGATAAATTTTCAAGTTATTATTTGAAAAATTTATTACAAAGAATTTATTTTAAACTTATAATTTAAATCCATGAGCATGTCCTTTAAGGATGGCTCATGGATTTTTTTTTAGTGTTAACGAGGTTGGTATGAAATGTTAATCTAATGTAAATGTTAACATTAAAGTGTTATTTTAAGATAAAAAAACGTCAAATTTGACGGAAGTTTTAGTAATAACTTGTAAATTTACTGAAAGTATAACCAAACTTATTTCAAAAACCAACACTATGTTGAAATTCTCCCCACTTGTCATATTTTGCTTTTTTGGAATGCATACTCTCATAGCCCAAAGCACTGCTTGGACGGGTTATGTAACTTATTTTAATAATCAAAATATTTATTCCCAAGAAGCTAATCAACCCGTCTGCAATTTTGTCAAAAATGGAGAGTTACGCATTCCACAAACAGCCACCAATCAGAGTTTGTATTGGACAATTTTTGAATATAAAGCACCGATTTGCTTGTCCGATAATTTCAGTTATGAAGTAAAATTTAAAAATAATAGTGCTATCAACGGGTTTAGTGCTTATGATGTGGCTATGGGTTTGAATACGCTAAGTGGTTCTACTGGCTGCACACTCATGGGTGACCCAATTGGTCAGCAATGGACAAATATTGTAGTCGCCGGGCAAGCTTTGGTGACTGATAAGCCATATTTAGTAGTTAACATGAGCAATTGGGCAATTATTCAATTGAAATTTCAAAATAATATTATCACCTATTCTTATAATGGAACGCCTTTTTTTACGGCTTCTTATAGTGGTAATATTTGCAATTTAGATGGTTTGGACTTCCGTTTTAAAGGCTCAGGTTCGATAGATTGGATTAGGTTGACGGATGATGATGACAAATCAACGGTATATTTCGAGGATTTTCAGAGTTGTAGCAGCATGAGTAAGCCCGTTGATTGCACCCCCTCAGTAAATATGGCTGCTAACAGTCCTTGCGAAGGGGATACGCTGAAACTTTCGACGACAAATCGTGCCACCGCGTACGAGTGGACTGGACCCAATGGGTTTCGTTCGACGAAGCAAAATCCAGCCATTCCAAAAACCGAACGCTCGTCCGGTGGCACTTATTCATTGACCGCTCGCGTCAATGCTTGTCAAAATGTTACAAAAAATATTGATGTTAAAATAAATGCTTTGCCGATTGTCAATCTCGGCGGTGATACGGCTATTTGCAATGGGCAATCCTTACTACTCAATGCACAAAATGTGGGTAGCATCTATCGATGGCAAGATGGTTCGTCCAATCGCAATATGAATGTCTTGAAAAGTGGTACTTATGCCGTTACAGTCGTCAGTACTGAGGGGTGTCGGTCGGCTGATACAGTGAAGGTGGATGTAGCAAATGCGCCCATTTTACCGGGTATTTCTATCAGAAAACCATCTTGTTATGGCAAATGTGATGGGGAAGTGGTAGCCAATGCGAGAGGTGGCTTTGGTGCGCCTTTTTCATATCGGTGGTCGGGCGGGCGAACGACGCCTAACGTAATTGCACGGTGTGTGGGCGATATTAATTTGACCGTAACGGATTCAAAAGGTTGTAGAATGACAACTATTGCTACAGTATCGCAGCCTTCAAAAGTAGATGCCGTTGCTCAACCCGATACTATCTATCATGGTTATGCAGTCCGCTGTCCTGAGTCGGAAGATGGTCAAGCGACCGTAAAACCTTCGGGTGGCGTAGGCAATTATTCAATCGTTTGGAAAACAGAACCCTTGCAAACGGGTCGAACTGCTACAAATTTGAAAGCTGATACCACTTATAAAGTCTATGTTTTTGATAAAAATGGTTGTGTAGATTCCACGACCGTTTCGTTGACCGCACCGCCAGTTTTGAATGCGGATTTTACCATCAAAAATGTCAATTGTTTTGGTGAGAAAAACGGGTCTGTCATGCTGGATTCAATTAAAGGCGGTGTAGCACCTTATTTTTTTATTTTTAATGAAAAAAAATATACCATAGATAGTATCAGAGAGTATAAAAACCTTAAAAGTGGCGATTATGTCTTTGCATTGAATGATAACAACGGCTGTTCGGTAGAGAAAAAACTCAATTTAATAGAACCGCCGAAGCTGCAAATCGTCTCAACGAACGATACTTTGATTCATTTTGGCGATGATATTATGCTTCATGCGGGTGTGCAAGCCCCCTCAGTATTGAGCAGTGTCGTCTGGAAACCTTTGCGCGATTCGCTTTCAATCGGCTGCACTGAATGTCGGCTGACCTTATCAAGCCCTCGCGTCACCTCCAGATATAAATTGACCGTCAAGGATACTTTCGGTTGTGTTGCCACTAAAGAAATATTGGTGAGGGTGGATAAATTGCGGCGTATATTCGTACCCACAGCTTTTTCTCCTAACGAGGATGGGCAAAATGACGAGTTCAGAATCTATGCAGGGCGCGGTACTCGGCGCATTTTGAATTTCAATGTTTACAATCGCTGGGGTGCACTCATCTACCAAGCACATAATTTTTTACCCAATGATGAATCCAAAGCATGGGATGGGCTTTTCAACGGCAATCAACTTTCAACTGATACCTATATTTGGTTTGCTGAAATTGAATTTGAAGATGGGGATAGGGAGGTGTTTAAGGGCGATGTGGCTTTGATAAAATAATTTACACATAATTTTTTACTTACACATAGAGCATATAGGACACATAGTTTTTTTATGTGTCCTATATGCTCTATGTGTAAGTAAAAAAAAATATGTGTCAAATATCAATTTCCAACAAAACCGGGCAATGATCCGAATGAACAACATCCGTCAATTGTCGACAGCTAATTACTTTATCTTTTAAATTATCTGTAACTGATTGATAATCAATGCGCCAGCCTTTATTTTGAGATCGAGAATTGAATCGAGCTGACCACCATGAATATTCCTGCATGGTTGGATTTTTGCATCTAAACGCATCCGTCAAACCGCTTGAAAACCAGTTGGTCATCCATTCGCGCTCTTCGGGCAAGAAGCCACTCGTCTTAGCATTGCCTTTCGGATTGTGAATATCCAACTCCGAATGTGCAATATTATAATCACCAACGATAATAATTTGAGGGCGTTCTTTTTTCAAATTGCATATCCACTCATTAAAATCTTTCAAAAAAGACATCTTCACGCCCTGCCTTTCATCGCCGCTTGTACCTGATGGAAAATAGCAATTGAGTAACGTCCAATCACCAAAATCCGTTCGCAATACACGTCCCTCTCTATCATAATGTTGCATATCCACGCCATGTACCACCCGAGTAGGCTCTATTTTAGAAAAAGTAGCAACCCCGCTGTAGCCTTTTTTTTCAGCTGAATGCCAATAATGGTGGTAGCCCAATTTGTCGAACCCCTCAGTATTGACCTGTTCCAAATTGGCTTTTGTCTCTTGAATGCAGACAATGTCGAAATTGCCTTTTTCGATAAAATCTACTAAGCCTTTATTTATAGCCGAGCGGATGCCGTTGGTATTGTAGCTTAATATTTTCATAATTATTTATCCTCGTGTACAAAAATGGTTTTTCCTTGCTGCACAAACAGCCAATTTTTTTCTAAACGCATCGGTTCAGAGCCTTTGATGCCTTCGGGTAATTTCATCAAAGTTGTTTTTAAAGTTTGCAATTGAAAGCTATATAATTTACCACTTTGATTATAAAACAATTGATTATCAACCACTTGAAAATAGCTAATATTTTTAATGTTGAGTGTTTTGGTAAATTTTCCAAATCTATCGAATATATAAATTCCCTTATCAGGGATATTGACGTAGAGGGCATTATTTCTAAAAATCATCTGTGTTGGGTTGCTGCCGATGAAGGGCACGACACTACTTTGCGTCTGTTGAGCGCGGGTATTGCCTGTGAAAGTCATCAGTTTATTAGTGCCTGCATCGTAAATCCAAATTTTCCCATCGTCTGCCATCGCCACTGCTCCTACACGCACGATGCCCAAATCTAATAAATTGAAAGAACCGAGCGAATTGAGTTCTCTATCAAGCAATTGAACGGTTTGAAAATCGGGATAATACACGAGCAACTTAAAAGGATTCATGGCATCCAACTGACCCAATTTCCCCAATTTCAAATTAGCATAACGGGCTTCAAACGAACCGTCCTCGCCATATTTTAAAATCTCACTTTTGGAAGTGATGATATACACATTGTGCAAATTATCCGATACAAAAAAACGGCAATCGAGCGCATCATTTTTCTTATAGAGCTTCCAATTTTGAGCCGATACTGAGGGGGGGGAAGCTATGAGTAATAGGCAATAAATAATGGGTAATGAGTAATAGGTGATAAGTGATGAGTGATGAATGATGGGTGATGGACTTCTCTCCCTTTGGGGGCTGGGGGGCTTTAATATAGCTCTTTTAATGATTTTTATAAATTGTAACATCTTGATTTTCAAATGTTTGTAAAAAAATATTTGTTCCATCGAAAACAGCATAGGTATTTTGAAATAACCAATCGCCGAGATTGATATAACGACTTTTTCCGTTTTTTAGCATCCAATCAATCGGCAAATGGCGATGCCCAAAGATAAAATAATCGGCGTTGACGGTTTCAATTTTTTTATTGGTATAAACAACCAACCACTCTTTATTTTCGCCTAAAAATTGCTTTTCTACTGACGGGTCTTGCGCGTCGCGGCTTTTGCCTGAAAAAAAATTCATGAGCCACAGACCAAAGTTGGGATGGAGTCGAGCAAAAAGCCATTGGCAAATTTTATTAGCAAATATTTTTTTAATCATTTTGTAGCCATAATCGCCAGGACCTAAACCATCTCCATGACCAATAAAAAATGTCTTACCATGAATTTCGCGCACAATGGGCTGCCTATAAATGGGGATACCAAATTCATCTTCAAAATAGCGAAACATCCACATATCGTGGTTGCCGGTAAAAAAATAAATGGGTATATTTTTATCTCGAACTTGTGCTAATTTACCTAAAATACGGCTGAAACCCTTGGGAATTACGGAGTTATACTCGAACCAATAATCGAATATATCGCCTACTAAATAGATTGCTTCAGCGTCTTGACTGACCATATCCAGCCAACGACAAATCTGTCGCTCACGATCGAGGCTGCTCAAGCGAGCATTAATCCCGAGATGAAAATCAGAAGCAAAATATGTTTTTTTCATCATTGAAAAATGAACATCTGTTTTATAATTTACTTATAATCAATAAATTATAAATTAAAACCATTCCTAATTTCTAATTCCTAATTAATTCTCTCTCTCTAAATCTATATCTTTTATTTTTCCAAGGCTAATCGGCACCGTTTCCATTTCAACGTTAGCAATCTCAAGTCCAAAATCTTCTTGAGTAGGAAGGCTCAATTTTTTTAAAAGCCTATAAACCCGAACCACAAATTGGTTGAAAGGCGAAATTTCATCATCTGATGAAACACGGCTATTGAGGAGTATAAATTTGAAATCAGCACTAAAATTATGTTTCCGAAGACTTGGATGGTGGCTCAATTCGTCCACTTCGCCCGAGGCTTGCATATCAGCCACAATTTTTGAAAACATTTTATTGACTTTATGTTCCACCTTAAAGCCAAATCTCAATTTAACAAAAAACACTTTACCCGGGACGAGTGTATGGACTCTATATTTTTTCATAAAAGGCTCATCGGTAATATCGACATGCACAAACCAATAAATATCCGCTTTTTTAGGTCGTTTTCTAAAGATTGAATAGACGATATTAGCATCTATTTGGCGTTGGTCGCCTGCCATTGCCATATAAACGAGGTTAGTAGCTTCTTTTGGAATGGTATCGTCGTGCATTAAATCTTTCAAAGCCGGTAGATATGGTTCAAAATCCAGAAAGCTGAGGTGCTTTTTACGCAACTGTTTTGCCTTATACCACATAAAAATGCAGAAAAATAAAACCACTCCTAACATCACACTGAACCAACCACCATGCGGAAATTTAATCAAGTTAGAAACCATAAAAGCACCTTCAACTATCGTTAGAACGACACCAACGATAATAATATAAAGCCAATTGAAACGCTTCATGTGCATATAATGCAATAAGAGCGAGGTCGTCATGAGCATATTGAAAATAATGGCTAAACCGTAAGCGGCTTCCATTTTGCCTGATTCCTGAAAAATGAGAACAACAGCAATGCAGCCTATCATCAAAAACCAATTGATGCTCGGAATATAAATTTGCCCCTTCAACTGAGTGGGGTAACTGACTTTCATATTCGGCCAAAGCTTCAATTTCATGGCTTCATTCACGAGGGTAAAACAACCCGTTATCAAAGCTTGGCTGGCAATAATGGCTGCCGAACTCGCTATAACAATACCAATAGGTAAAAATTCTTTATTCATCATGGCATAAAAGACACTCGTGCCTTCAAATGTTTTTCCACCATATTGCGACATTAAGAGTGCGCCTTGACCTAAGTAGTTGATAATCAAGCAAGTAAATACAAATATCCAACTAATACGAATATTTTGTTTGCCGCAATGACCTAAATCGCTGTACATCGCTTCGCCCCCTGTGGTGCAAAGGAAGACAGCCCCCAGAAGCCAAAAGCCATGCAAATGCGTCAATTCGCCTGTATAATTGGTGACTAAATGGATAGCATACATGGGGTTTAAAGCCTTCAATACTGAGGGGTATTGCACGATGTGGTGAATGCCTAAATATGCCAACATCCCAAACCATATAATCATGATGGGCCCAAAAGCCTTGCCCACAAAATTAGTCCCGAATTGCTGTATAATAAAAAGTACAACCAATATGGAAATAACAATGGGTACAGTATGCAAATCCTCCAAACCGGGAATGCTTCGAAGCCCTTCAATCGCTGCCGATACAGAAATAGGCGGTGTAATAAAGCCATCGGCAATTAAAGCCGCACATCCAATAATGGCTGGATAAATAATCCACTTGGATTTATACCGCCTAACAAGGGCATAAAGGGCGAAAATGCCACCTTCACCTCTGTTATCGGCATTGAGCGCAAGATAGACATATTTGAAAGTGGTCAAAATCATTAAAGTCCAAAAAACGCATGAAACGCCACCATAAACCAACTCCTCCGTGATTCGTTCAGGACCATGATCCGAAGAGGCAACAATAGATTTCATTACGTAAAGTGGGGACGTGCCTATATCGCCGTAGATAATGCCGAGAGTAATGAGAACACCTGCAAGGCTGAGCTTGCTCGTAAGATTATTATGAGAAGACATTTATTAAAAATTTAGCGGGGCAAAAGTAGCTTTTTTTTTAAAATTGTAACATTTTTCAAACAATAGAATGGTTTTCAACATTCGCTCAAGCTAATCGGCACATTCAAAGCCAAACCGCCATCAGAGGTTTCTTTATATTTTGAATTCATATCAAGTGCCGTTTCCCACATTGTTTTGATACAACTATCAAGAGAAACTTTAGCTGTTTCGGGATTGCTTTGCAAAGCCAATTGGCTGGCAGTGATGGCTTTGATAGCCCCCATCGTATTGCGCTCGATACAAGGGATTTGAACCAAACCGCCGATAGGGTCGCAAGTTAAGCCCAGATGATGTTCCATCGCAATTTCCGCAGCCATGAGTACTTGCCGAACGCTGCCGCCCATGCACTCCGTCAAAGCTGCCGCTGCCATTGCGGACGATACACCAATCTCTGCTTGGCAACCCCCCATTGCTGCTGAAATGGTCGAATTTTTCTTGAAAATACTGCCTATTTCGCCTGCTACAAGCAAAAATTGAATAATTTGAGAGGTCGAGTTGCCGCCTTCAAAAGCAATATAATATTGCAAAACGGCAGGAATAACGCCAGCCGATCCATTTGTAGGTGCAGTCACCACACGTCCGAACGAGGCATTTTCCTCATTCACTGCCAATGCAAAACAACTGACCCAATTCAAAATATCCGTAAAAGAATACTTTTTTGATTGCATTATTTTCAACCAATCTTCATAAGTACCATACACGGCATCGCCCATGAGATGCCGATTGAGTGCAGCCGCTCGCCGATTCACATTCAAGCCGCCGGGTAGTACCCCCTCAGTATGACAGCCTCTATACATGCACTCGCGCATGGTGCGCCAAATGGTCATCAAGCCTTTTCCAACTTGGGTTTCCTCGCGCCATATTTTTTCATTTTGCCAGACTATTTGAGAAACATCACTCATGTTTTCGAGGCAATGATGGTATAAATCGTCTGCGGAATCAATCGGATAAGGCAATTTTACGGACTGTTTATGAGAGGCGGCTTCCCCTTCTTTCACCACAAACCCGCCACCAATCGAATAATACGTTTGAGCAAACGAATCACCATTCTCTAATCCCACTGCGAACGTCACGCCATTGGGATGAAAAGGCAATGAAGCATCGAAGAAGAAAATAATATCTTCGTCGGGTTTGAAAGGAATCAGTTTTTTTTCATCCAAAAGCACCCCCTCAGTATCACGGATGTTTTTCACCTTTTGATTGATAAAATTCACTTCTGTCGTCACAGGGTCTTCACCGAGCAGTCCCAGCTGAATGGCGATGTCAGTACCATGCCCTTTACCCGTTTTAGCCAACGAGCCATAGAGCATCACTTTCAAATTTTTTACTTGCGTAAAGAGTTGATTATCATGAAGTTCTGTAATAAATTGTTGAGCGGCTCGCCAAGGTCCGAGCGTATGAGAAGAGGAAGGTCCAACACCTATTTTGAAGATGTCGAAAACCGAAATGCGTTCGTCTATCATGAATAAATTAGTTGTATTTGGTAAAAAAATGGCTGACTGCAAATTTCCACCAAGTTTCGGATATTATTACATGATTTGACAAGTTTTTAAAAAAAAGGATAATATTTATGAAAAATGCTTTGACAATTAGAAAGTAAAAATATATCTTTGCACCGCTTTATTAAAAAGAGCAGTTCTTTTAAATATTTAATCTATTTGGAGGGATGGGTGAGTGGCTGAAACCACCAGTTTGCTAAACTGACGTACGGGTAACTGTACCGAGGGTTCGAATCCCTCTCTCTCCGCATCTTTTTAGATAGATAGAGTAATTTAGTTCGGGGTGTAGCGCAGCTCGGTTAGCGCACCTGCTTTGGGAGCAGGGGGTCCCAAGTTCGAATCTTGGTACCCCGACAGAATATAAAACATAAAGCCTTGATAGTCAATTGATTATCAAGGCTTTTTTATTTTAAAACTTGCCACAAAAGAAAAATCCCGCTCCCGAAACCGGGATACGAGATTTTATACTTATACATAAACTTACCAATTGAATTGTCGCTCTTTTAAAAAGGGCGAATCGGGTTTTTAAGCCGAGAATGAAGTGCCACAACCGCAAGATTCTTTTGCATTCGGATTGGTGAATGAAAAACCGCGATTGTTCAATCCTTCTACAAAGTCAATCTCCATGCCAAGCAAGTAGATAGCATGAGATTTTTGCATGAAAACTTTTATACCGTTGATTTCAAAAATATCATCCCCTTCTTTAGGCTCATCGAAGCCCATCACATACGAGAAACCCGAACACCCGCCACCCTTAACGCCTACCCGAAGACCGTATTGTGTCGGTATATTTTGTTCTGTTAAAATGGTTCTTAATTGGTTGACCGCTCCTTGTGTCAAAATGATTGGCTGTACTGCTGCTTCTACACTCATTTTTATAGCTTAAAAATTTTTACAAAATTAATAGTTTATTAGCAATTCTCAAAACGACTTAAATTTAATCTTATTTAAATGATGTCTAAATAACACCTTAAGTGTCTTATTTGTTCTTGTTATGAAGTAAAAATGAATGATAACTAAAGAATATGACAGTATTTCATCTTAAATTTATTAAAAAAATATTTAAAAAAATGGTACATTTTAAGATTTCGTTTGAAACGTTAATTAAGAACAATGAGTTTTTGTAAAAAAATGTCCTGATGAGCAATTTCAATAGATAACAGATACAATCCATTTGAAATGCCAAGCAAATCTAAAGTTAACTCATTAATATTGGCTAAAACAGGACGCTGAATTATCAGTTGTCCTTGATAATTGAACAAACGAATTTTACCCCCCTCAGTATTATTGCCTATTTTCAAGTTGATGTTGATTTGACCTAATGTAGTTGGGTTAGGATATACTAAATACGCAATATTTTTATTTGAATCAACAATACAAGAAATATCTGAATTAAGTAAACCTTTTCGATAGGTTGAAATTGTCGCAAGCATACGTTGCATTTGCCCTTCTGTAAACATTATCATACATGGATCATTTACATAATCCATGATATTCATGAACATACTGGATTGCCCACATGAATATTGCGGATAGCTGGGGCACTCCGAATGAGCATACAACTGAGGGGGTGTGTCAGCGACTTCATCTCCTGTTTCGCATAAGGTATCGTTCGTTTTACCCCAAATATGATAAAGCCCTAAGTAATGCCCCACTTCATGAACAGCCACTCTACCCAATCCAAATTTTGATGTCTTATTTTTGCCAAAATAGCGTGGATGCACAATAATGCCGCTTTTGTATGGCGGTACTAAATTCGGATAACTGCCAATGCCTGTAACGAAATTTCCTGTATTAGCTACCCAAATATTGAGAAATTTATCAGGATTCCAAGCACTGCTACCACCTGTTTTGGTATCAAAAAGGCTGTCTTTTAAGCCAATGACAGAGACATTGGTTATTTTTCTAATAATGCCCGAAGTGGCATTGCCGTTTGTATCTTTATTGGTGAGACAAAAACGGATACTCGATGTAGCGATATATTTTTTAAATTCTGTCGGTACTTTATTCAAGTCGGCATTCTGGGCATTGAAATCTCGATTCAAAATATCTATCTGAGAAAATATGGTTTCATCATTGATAATTTCATCGGTTGTATTTTTAACAATATGAACCACTACAGGGATAATAATTGCGCTTCGTTGAAAAATATTATTGGCGTTTTTCCTTAAATCCATATCAAACTGTTCCATCTTCTTGACAGAAACACTATCTATTGGAAAACCACAATGTAATATATTACCGTTTTGACCCCTCAGTAAAAGGGGTAAAAAAGCAATAAAAATGACTATATTAATGTGTTTTTTCATGAAAATTTAAAAGTTAAAGCATGACTGTAAAATTGCCTGATTCTATCACATTTTTTAACTGCCCGTCTAATTCAAATTCATATTCTAAAAACCAGACATAAACGCCTATGGGCAATGTTTGACCATTGATTTGTCCATCCCAACGAATATCGTTTGTATCGTGAGATGAAAAAACAGGGCTACCCCAACGATTAAAAACCTGAAAGCGTTTGACTCTATAATTAAAATCGCAACCCCAAAAGACTTGCAACTCGTCGTTCACACCATCATTATTTGGCGAAAAAGCATTCGGTACATAGACATTACAAGCGCATTTTTTGAAAACAATATCTGCGGCATCGTTATATGTACCACAACGATTGGTGACTGTTACAGTATAATTGTTCGTTTTACTCACCGTTATTTTAGATGCCGTTTCATTTGTTGACCAAATATATTGACCGGGTACTGTAGCCGCAGAAAGTTCAATTTTTTTACCATCACATAGACTTGTATCCCCCCTCAGTATCGGCACTTGATTTTGAGCATCAGGCGGCACAACCACAACCACAGTATCTGTCAAAACACAGTCATCAATAGTGACTTCAACGGTGTAAGTACCTGATTTTGAGATGGTTATGATGGAATCGGTTGAGCCTGTACTCCATTTGTATGTGCCGTTTAGAAAAGCGGCATTGTATTTTTGCGTTTCACCTGCACATATGAGGATGGTACTATCGGGGAGGGGATTGAATTCAGTCACTGATACATCATCAATGTAGAAGTAAGGATATTTGGAACTTCTTGTTACATCTTCAAATTCTATTTTAGTATCTTTTTCGGCTCTAAAATTACCAATTGTTAAAAATTTTTCACCACCTTTTGCATTGTAGCAACCGCTAATGGGAGTCCATCCAACTGTATCTTTTATCAATCGCCCTTTGGGATTATCTAT
>JAYUUR010000256.1:0-13402 GCA_043754475.1 Saprospiraceae bacterium
TATTTCGATTTCATAGCCACGTCTTTTATATCCGCCGAACTGAGTTTGCCATAAGATATTGTAGCATTCAAACCCATTAATTTGCCAATAGTGCCGCCACCATAAGCCAAATTTATGGTGGCTGTTGCTGCACCTTCGAGTTTGAAATCGCCATATTTTTGGTCAATTTTCACCCAATTACTGAGGGGGGCAATGTGGCTATTGCCGTATTTATTGGAGAGGTCAAGTTTGTTACTGCTTGGCATTGTCACATCGTAATCAATGGCAAAATCGCTTGAATTGTTGCCCCAACTCCACCAACCGTTGTTTTGAGATTCGATTTCCGTTTCAGCTTTCACGTAATCGGGTCCGTCAGTGAAGGCAATATTAATGCGGTTGAAGGCTTTGTCGGCTTCAGCTTGTGAACTCGCTTGCACTTTTATCACTACATTCACAACGGCTTGGCTGCCACCACCTGTTTTGACATCTATTTTTCCATATTTATTGGAAAGAATCACTAAAATATTGGGACTGACATTAAAAGTTTTGTTGTACGACTTTGTAAACTCTTTACTTTCGCCAATAATGCTATCTTGGTTACACTCCCCCTTTGGGGGTTGGGGGGCTCTGGTGTTTGCCGCAAAGGCGAAGTTGCTCGTAGTTAGGAGGAACGCCAATATTGCGATTTGACTAAATGCTTTCATTTTGCTGTATTTTTTTATTTTCTGTTTGATGTTCTTCAATATGATTCAAAACGCGTTCAAGAATGCCTAATTTAATTTGGTAATTTTCAATCATTCGGTGTATAATTTCCTCACGAGTGGCTGTCGGTGCATTTTTCAATTCCTTTTTCAACTCCTTTTGTACTTCATCCAATTGTTTCAAATCTGCCATGACTGAGGGGTCAGGATTATAGCTTACCAATTTCGTTAATTCAGTTTCTACTTTTTTACTATAATAATTTTCAGCTTCTGTCAAATCAGGTACAATTTGCTCTGTTGACTGTGCCAATGCTTTGACCTCTGCTTTTTTATTTAAAAAAATACCCAATCCTGCGCCTACTACAAGCAAAGCAATCGCTGCCGCCGCTTGTTTCCACCAAGCCATTTTCACGATTTTATATTCTTTAATCGGATTGACTTGTTTTTCAATCGCTGCCCATATTTTCAGATTAGGGATTTCGGTATCGAAAGACTCTCTATGGTCTTTGATAAATTTTTCAAAAGTATCGGTTTCAGCAAGTTGATTTTCGATGCCCGCCCATACATTTACTGAGGGGGTGTCGGTGTCAAACGCTGACCGATTATCTTTTAAAAATTGTTCTATATTATCTAACTCTTTCATTTTCAGTACTTTAAAGCCCCCCTGCCCCAAAGGGGGAGTCCAGAAGATGGCACGTTTGTATTTATATTTTTCCAAAAATTTTTCCTTTCCGTTAATCGACTTCCCCTTTGGAGGCAGGGGGGCTACCCAACTCGTACATGACGGGGCGACTGCAAAATTTGGCGTAGCTTTGCTTTCGCCCGTGAATATTGCGATTTTGAAGTCGCTTCCGTCACGCCGAGGATTTCACCGATTTCCTCGTGGTCATAACCTTCCATAGCATAAAGAGAAAAAACAACGCGATACCCTTCTGGCAACTGCATAATCGCTTTTTGTATCAATTCAACATTCAAAACTTCGTTGGAATATGCCGTTGTGGAAGTATGATTTTCATCTGCCACAAAATGCAAATTGTCATTCAATTCAGCAAAATCAAGTCTGCGCTTTTTTATCTGATTGATGCAATTATTAATCACAATCCGCTTTATCCAAGCGCCAATCGAGGACTCAAATCTGAACGAATCCAGCTTCGAAAAAACATCCACGAAGGAGTTTTGTAGCGCATCCTCAGCATTTTCTGCTGAGTTGAGCATCCGCATACATATATTGTACATCGCTTTCGAGTACAGTTTATATAGTTCAAATTGCGCCTTGCGGTCACCGCGTTTACAGGCTTCAACAATGTCGTAATGTTGTGTCACTTGGTATAAATTGATTCCCGATGATTAATTTCCTTTAATGACAATACATCAGATTGTAGGTTGCAACATCAATTAGGTTTTTAGTTAAAATATTATTGCAAATTCCCCATCCGAGCTTGAATATCTGCTAATAGATTTGTGTACTCAGAAGGCAACGATGTAGTAGCAAAATTTTGTTTATAAAATGCTATCATACTCGTATAAAAAGCAGCTAATTTTTCGGCATCCGCTTTGGTTTTAACTTTTGTATGGGCATATTTTAAATAATCCACCACATAAGCATCGTAAGTGCCACTTCGATTCACTTCGTCAAAAACTTTTATCAAGGGTTCGACATTGCCATCCAATTTATGGTATTCAGAAGCCACCGCCGCCCGCATTTTTTGAGCTGCCCCATATTTAGGCAAAATAGTGACGGATTTGTCAAAATAAAATTTCATAGAATCCAGCACCTGCCGTTTTCGAGTTTCGAGGGTTTCTTTTGGCAATTGATTATATGTATTTTCCCACATTGAAACAGCATAAAAACAATTTGCCCTTGCACTATTCGACGAGTATTTTATAGCCGCATTGTTCAACGTATTGCCGCTATACCAATCGGGTATACGCATGAGGGTTTTGGCTGAGAATCCTAAAACGAGGAGGGCAAATATGGCTATGGCTATTTTTTTACCCCCCTCAGTATTTAAACTTTTTTTATTCAAAAAATAAGCAACGGCTATACAAAATCCCAGCGAAGCATGATAAGCAAACCGCTCATTCATAAAAGTACCGACTGAAACAAATAAATTGGAAACAATACTCAATGTTACTAAATAAAATGTTGCGGCATATGCATAAATGCTGCGCTTTTTCCACCCCCTCAGTATGACGGCTAATAAACCAATGTGCACAGCCAAAGACAGGAGTACTTGCCAATCCGACCAAGCCATTTTAGGAATTTGGTAGGGATAATAATCGTGTGTGAGTGGATGCGGGAAAATGTGCAGTTTGAGGTACATTAATAAGGTGTAAAAAATGGTTGCCGTTTTTTCTCCGAACGTCATCCCGTAGAATGGGTTGTTCATCAAATCGGTAATCTCTTTTCCACTGAGTAAATATCCAATGGCGTTGATGCGTAAAAGGAGGTAAAAAATAGTAGCGGCGATGATTGGCAGCGTCACTTTTACCTTTTGGCTGAAGGTCGAGTTCGTAAAAAAATGTGTCGTCAAAGGAATGATAAGGATGAATGTGATAGCACTCTCTTTTGACAAAATTCCGATAGAAAAGCTTAAGAATGAATAGATTAAATATTGTAGTTTATTATTATTCAAATATTTAAATGTGAAATAAATAGCCGTCATTTCTCCCAACAAAGCAATAATATCATCACGCCCTTTGATATTAGCCACCACTTCTACATGCAATGGATGAACGATAAAAAGCAAAGCAGCCGCCCAAGCCATAGCCCAAGCCCCCCAACCCCCAAAGGGGGAGACAGCTTCACTGCTCTCAATCGGGCTGGCTCGTAACTCCCCCTTTGGGGGTTGGGGGGCTTGGGCTTCCTGCATAAAAAGTAATACCCTAAAAAGCAAGACGCCCGTGAGCGCATACAACAAAATGTTGATAAAATGGCTGACTGCTTTGTTGCCACCGAACAGGCTTTGCTCGGCTGCGAAGGTGGCTATACTGAGGGGTCTATATCGGTCGCCTTCAAGCAGTTGTTTTTGCTCGCCGAAATAGCCTCTGAAACTTTCGTATTTGAAAATATCGCCTATGCCACTGAATCCTCGTTGCGTGAATTTATTTTTGACAATCACCATCGTATCATCTAAAGTGTAATCGAATGTGACTGTTTGAATGTAGAGTGCGATAGAAAAAAAGACAATGATGGCAATCGGCAGCCAATTTTGCTTGAAAAATACGCTTTTAGGCTGCTCAACTGCTTGAATAAGTGGTTTTTGCTCTTTATACTGAGGGGGTATATTTTTAGATTTATCTTGTTTTTTCTTAGCCATTTTTATCGTTTTATTTCTTGAAATTCAACACAATATACGCAATATAGTGAAATTGAGTTATCATTCACGTAAAACGGGCTTCAGCCCGCCATTTCCTCCTGACAATATTGACGGACTAAAGTATACATCCCCTCATTCCTTCCTTTCGGGAGTATTCATTCGGTTTTGGCATTATCATTTCCCGCCATTTCCTTCTTTTGATATTGACGGGCTGAAGCCCGTTCTACGTAAAAAAAGCAACAGAATGTTTCATCTGTTGCTTTAATTGTATCGCGGAACTCCAGTTCCGCACTACCAACTGACTACTTATCTTCTTTAAACTCTTTAACCGTTTTAATTTTGATAGAAGAAGCCACATTGGCTTTTTTAATTGCTTCATTGAGCTTATCAACTTGCGCCTTATAGCCTTCAAATTTGGTTTGAACCTCTTTGAGTTTGCCTTCAAAATATTTTAACCTATCCATTGTCGTTTCAGTAGGTTTGCCCGGGAAACCAACGATAGCAGAATATAGCCGCGACAATTCTTCCCGAAGATTTTCGGAAGAAGCAACGTAAAAATCGCCATCCAATGTCGTTAAAGTGGCTTTATATTTCTCAGCGTCTCGGGCGAAATCTCCAACTTGTTTGATGAGCGTTTTATTTATCGTCGGCTCTTTAATGATTTTATCGGCTTGCTCGTGCATGGATTTTAACTGATAAAATACATAACCCAATTGCTCTACCATATCATACACTTTTAATGAAAGGTCTTGTTGAATTTTACGATCTGCCACTGGATAGGGGCAATCATCAGCATATTTTATGAGGACATTGCCTGCATATTCCTGTTGACCTTTTTTAATTTTAAAAGAATAAGTGCCTTCAGGCAAGCTCGGCGGAAATATACCACGTCCCATTGCTTCAATATTAGTCGTTGGAGCAGCTCTCGGAATCGTTAAAAGTGTTGGAATATCCACGACATTGATGCCTGCTGATTTGCCAACCGGCACTTCTTTTATCAACTTACCTGTTGGGTCGTACAGTTCCATTTTCATATCGCCAAAGGTGTGGCGTTTTTTCTGATAATAAATCACTTGAATATCATTAGAAGGATTTTCACCATTAAAATTACCTGCGCCATCGTAGCCCGATGAGCCATTGCGAAGCTTATAAATCTTCGGTTTTGTTTCAAAAAGATGAAAGTCTTTTTCAGCAATCTCGCGCGTCAATGAGCGTAAAGGGGTAATATCATCAATAATATGGATGCCTCGACCATGAGTCGCTATCACCAAATCACTTTCAGTGGGGTGAATAACCATGTGGGGAATGCCCGTTTTAGGCAAATTAGTGGTGAAGCGTTTAAAGCTTTTTCCTTCATCAATAGAAATAAAAAGACCGAATTCAGTGCCGAGAAATAAGAGTTCTTTATTTTTGAAATCCTCCCGGATGCACAAAGCGTAGGCATCGACCCCCTCAGTATTTAAGGGTGTCCAAGTCTTTCCTAAGTCATTTGTCTTAAAAATATAAGGTTTTTTATCGCCGCTACGGTGTCCATCAATTGTAACATAACAAACGTTTTTATCAAAATGACCTGGCTCAATGTGGCTAATCCAAAGCCCTTTTGGCACATTGATATTCGCGGTTACGTTTGCCCAAGCCTTGCCACCATCGGTTGACACCTGTACGTTGCCATCGTCCGTGCCGACCCATATTAATTTTTCATCTTTTGGCGATTCAGCAATGGTAATAATAGTCGTATTCGTTTCAGCACCTGACCAATCAGGGCTTAAACCGCCCGTTTTTTTGTCTTGCCGTTTAATATCGTTAGTCGTCAAATCATTGGAAATTTTTGACCATGAATCACCCATATTTTCAGTCATAAATAGAAACTGAGCACCGAAATACATCCGATTAGGATTATTTGGGCTGATAGCAATAGGCGAATTCCAATTCCATCTAAATTCAGGTTCACCTACTTTTGGCATCGGTTTGATGTCTTTTTGAGTACCTAACTTTTTGTTGTAACGAGTCAAATCCCCCCCTTGAGATTCTGAAAAAACGACATCTTTATCGACAGGATGGCGAAAGACATAGAAACCATCTCCACCGCTCGAATTATTCCAATCATGGCTTTTTACACCACCGCCTTGCTCATTCGGTGCATACCATGAGCCATTGTCCTGCAAACCACCATACACATTATAAGGCTCATCATTGTCCACGCTCACATGATAAAATTGAGATAAAGGCAAATCCAAGCAATGTTTCCACAAATAACCACCGTCTTGAGTGATATAGGCACCGCCATCACTGCCTAAAGTAACAAATTTAGGATTGATAGGATTGATATAAAAAGCGTGCATATCGCTATGAACCCCACTGTAAATCATGCGAAAAGTATTGCCACCGTCTTCGCTGACAATGCCTTGTAAACCTGCTTTGAAAATTTTATTTTCATTCGTTGGGTCAACCGTAATGCGGGCAAAATAAAAAGGGCGAACAGTGGCATTGAAGTCAGAATTGGTCTTTTTCCAAGTAGCACCTGCATCCGAAGATTTATAAATACCTTTATCTTCTTTCTTTTCGCACTCCATACTGATATATAAAACCTTCGGATTGGAAGCAGCTAAACCGATAGCCATGCGCCCGTAATTGCCTGCCGGCAAACCGTTATGAATTTTATTCCACGTTTTACCTGCATCCGTTGATTTAAAAAGTCCTGAACCTTTACCACCTGAACTAAAAAAATCTGCGCGGCGGCGATGTTCCCACATTGAGCAGTACAATACTGAGGGGTTAGTCGGATCTATGGCTAAGTCGGCAGCACCCGTTTTTTCATCTATATAAAATATTTTCTCCCACGTTTTGCCAAAATCCGATGATTTATAAATGCCTCTGTCGGGTGAATCGCTCCATAATGCCCCCTGTACGGCAACGTAAATAATATTGGAATTAGTGGGGTCAATTTGGATATTAGAAATGCGCTCAGATGTAGGCAATCCCTTGAATTCCCAAGTATTACCGCCGTTTTTCGTCACATAAACACCTGTTCCGACGCTTGTAGAGTTCCGTACCCAACATTCCCCTGTACCCACCCAAACGGTATCAGGATGGTTTTGGTCAATGCGAATTTTGCCAATGCTTTGTGGATATTCGTCAAATATAGGGCGGAACGAAGCACCGCCGCTTTGTGATTTCCATACGCCACCATTAGCTGCACCGATGTATAAAATAGCTGGATTTTTATCCACACCATCCACATCAGATACGCGACCGCTCATCAAAGCGGGACCGATGCTGCGCGAGCGGATGCCGCCGAAGCTCACTGAGCGGGGCGTATTTTCAGGTCTGATTTCAGGATTTTGCGCCGTCGAAAAACTGATAATTAATAAATTAACAGCCATCAGAATAGATGACTTCAGAATTGTAATGGTCTTCATCGTGTCATGTTTTTTTATTAAAAAATAAACAATTTGGTTAGAAATTGAAATGTTATTTTAATTTATTTTATAAAAATGATTACATTTTCAAAGTATCAAAATTATAATCCGCAAACTTTGCAATCAAACAATTAAAACTGTATTTATTTCGACGAATATTTATTTTTAATAGAAAAGAATCCGAAATCGAAAGTATATGGCAAAAAAAAACCGTTCCGAGTGATCGGAACGGCTGCGTAACTAAACAACAAGAATGTATAAAAATTAACAAACTCTTTCACGTATATAAGACCACAAAGTTGCCCTTTTAGTTTCCTTAATTAGGGTTAATTTAATGTTAAATTTACTTTCAATCATTTTTACTTGAAATGACTTTTGTTGCAAAATTAAATTTCGAGAAACTCAATTTATTTTTATTAAAATTTTTGACTTTTAGACTACCAAAAAAAACTTTTTTTATCCTGTTTGAAATACCCCTCAGTATTTTGACTAAAATTATGGTAAAATTGAAGGTTTGAAACCATAATTTCGCTCGTGTGCGTAGTGTGCAGCGCGTTGTATCCGTTTTTGACAACGGTCACAGGCTTTTTATTATTGCGTTTGTTTCATGGTTTTTCGACAGGTTTATTAAAAATGGCTACACCTTTCTATCTTAGTGCTATCTTAGCTTTGATTTCTGCTATTTATTTATTTTTCAAATAATCTTATATGCTCGAACATTGGCTACAACCTGTTTCAACTGATAAAATACTCGGTTTTGATGCGCTCGACGAAGAGCAATTGGGTCGTAAAATCACGATTTATAATCCTAAAAAATCGTCCAAAAAAGATTCAGATAGCTCGACTACTGAGGGGGGTATTGTTGATTTAAAAAATACACATATTGCTATCATCGGCATTGGTGCAGAAGATGCGGATGCGGTTCGCGCTGTTCTTTATGCACTCAGTAGCCCCTTCAACGGTTTGAATATTGTGGATTTGGGCAATGTGAGAAAACAGGAAACATCGTTCATTATTCCACTCATCACGGAGCTTTTGCAAGGCGGCATTGTGCCTATTTTGATAGGACATTCCGAGATTTTTACCCTTGCTCAATATCAGGCATATCAAAGTAAAAAAGGCTCAGTGAGTGTTGCTATTATTGATGAAAAAGTGCGTTTTACGCCTAAAGTCAAGGCAGATTCTTATTTTTTACATCAAATATTAGAAGATTCACATCTTTTCAATTGCAGCATAATTGGTTATCAAACCCATTTTACGACCCCCTCAGTATTGGACTACTTTGAGCGTCGAAATTTTGAATTGGTGCGTTTGGGCAAGGTGAAAAATGCAATGGAAGACATAGAGCCTGCGGTACGCGATGCTGATTTTGTCAGCTTCAACATAGCTGCTTTGAAAAGCCTTGAAGCTCCGGGTCAGCCCGATGCTTCGCCGAGTGGATTGTTCAGCGAAGAGGCTTGTCAGTTGGCGCGTTATGCGGGTATGAGTGATAAATTAACCTCCTTCGGCATTTATGGTTTCAATAAAAAAATGGATAAAAATGAGCAAACGGCGCATGTCGTGGCTCAAATGATTTGGTATTTTATTGATGGTTTTAATAATAGAAAACAAGATTTCCCTATTTCAAAAGCCTTCAATCAACTCACTCAATACATCGTGGATATTAAAGAATTTGACTACCAAGTCACCTTTTGGCGCAGCAATAAAAGCGGGCGTTGGTGGATGGAAATTCCTTTGAAAACCCGTAAAAAACATGAACGCCACCGTCTCGTCCCCTGCTCCTACAACGACTATTTGCAAGCCTGCAAAGAGGATTTACCCGATAGATTATTGAACGCTTATCGGCGTTTTAAATAGGTTGGATATTGAGATATTATGATATTGGATATTGAGATATTCCCAATATCCAATATCATAATATCTCAATCACAATTAACGATTTTATGTAATTCGCTTTTAGTTAACACAATTGACTATTAATAAATACAATAATATAAACTCATTGCAAGTTTTTATTGTTTTAATGTAGAAATATTGAATATAATATTTCGCTTAAACACAATTTTAAACCTTAATTTTTAACCCATAAATAAATTAAAATGAGCAAAGTTTCTGCTAATCAAGGCATCACCTTCAAGGTGGGCTTTGAAACCAAACCCGAGCGCGATTTACAACTTGTAGCGCACATTTTCGACAACTCAGGCACTCATCTTAAAACGCTCCCCATCAAAGACGGACAATTTACCCTCAAAGAACCCTTGCATGGCAAGCAATTTTATATTGCCCCTGCCGAACTACCCACAGGTGAAAAACTGACCATTGACAATCTTGAAAGTTTTGATGCGTATCAACCCGTAATTCCGCCCTCTGAACTTCGCAAACAAGTGATTGAACTGGCTAAAATTCCAAGCAATTTGGTCGTTCAATGGTTTTTCTGTCTATGTCGAGTTAGAGGACGCGTTGTAAAGCCATTCTCTTTTGGTGGTTTTACTTTCAACTTACCCGTCTGCCATGCACGTGTACACATTTGCCGTTTAGAATCTCTTATTCGTTTTATTCCGGATATCGATCTCATAAATATCCGCGACATTTTGATAAGAGAACCATTGTTGAGAGAACCGAGGATCCCGTTTCCGTTTCCAAGACCTGAGCCTATACCGATTCCTATTCCAAGACCACCCCGCCCATTCAGCACTTTAATGAATGCCGATATGGCAGCCACAATGGCGAAGACTACGATTTCAACTCAATCCCTCAGTATCAGCAGCGATTTGACGCGTGAACTCTATTATGCGACTTCTCCTGATCAAATTCGAGCATCTTTGAGAGATTATCTTGAACTGCCCAAAGCCATTTTACCTTTCTGCATTAAAAATTTATTGTATAAATGTGTAGAAATAGCGATGGTAGAAACGGATGCACAAGGTAGATTCGATAAAATGCTTTTTGTTCCTTGTGCCGCTAAAAAGGATTATTATTTTTGGGTCGAATACTTGATTAATGGCGTTTGGCAAACCGTTTATCGCCCTTCATTTTGCACGGGCGCATTTTGGAATTACATCTGCAACACCAACGTCACTCTAACGGTTACGGACTCCCGCGTGCCAATCGGCTGCCGCCCCACTCAAACAAGCAGTTTCTTCGAAATTGTCAGCATTGGTTCAGGTGCATTGCCTTCTCGAATCCATCAACGGACAGTCACTAACCCTGTTACCCTTGCAAAAGGCGGCGTGACTGCCAATACGGGTTTGATACCAATGGGTTATGGCGGCGAAAGTCCATTTGGCAGCCATTTGGTGATTTATGCCAATACAGGCATTGGATTTCCAAGTGCCGACTCAACGCATTATCGGTGTATTTATAAAAAAACATCCGACCCCGATATTAATAGCTCTTGGACTTCAGTGAATAATGGTAGTTTTTTCCGTTATTACAATGAAGAATTTGATACCGGTGGCGGTAATTCTCAAGTTTTGACCAAAGGTTATGAACTCAAAGACGTGAACGGTTTGGATTTTTATAAAATCACGCATGAAGATGTTGAAGATGATTTAGGTCTTCCCGTTCCGCCGGTTCTGAATCGTGAATGGTCGAATGATGTCTATCCGATAGCCGTTTTGGATTCAACCAAATTGGATGATACGCATTATGATATCCGCGTGGAGATTTACAAAAAGACAGGGACAACCTTCACATTGACAACTATTGCAAAATCCGTTTTCAAAGTGCCTAATCCGACCAATCCAGCAATGTCTCAAGACGCCCCCGACGAGCTATTAGCAAGGGTGACGCATGGTGGTGTTACTTCGTTTGCTTTTGAAATGACCATTCGGGTGGATAATAATGCCTGCGATGCGGCTATTGATAATGCGCTTGCTAACGGTGCGGCGGCTGATCCTATGTGTGGAATGCTCAGTTATGGTGCTAATAAAAATGTGCCGTTGACATTAGGATTTAAAGCCAAGCATGTCAATGACTTTGCGACAGTGAGTTTCAGTGTTATCAGAGGCAATGCGAACCCGATACCGCCATCCAATGCCAACGGAGAGGTGGGCAATTCGCCACTTGGAGACTATACCGGAACGGATATAGTTGACCCAGACGCTACCCATAATCGGCATTTTGTCAGCAATACGTTGACAGTTGCTCAGTTTTTAGGCACTTGCGAAGGCGCAGCATTCTCTCAAAATCTGTATGTAGCCGCATTAGCCACCGACGGTAGTCAACGGTTGCATGGTTATGATGCCAGCAGCGTAGCCGCTTTTGCATTGATTCATTGAGTATGCGTAAATGGATATGCCAAAGGCATTCCTACAGTAAAATGCCTTTAGGCATTTAATATCGGTAGAAATAGGTAAAAATCAGTCAAAGTGGCGTAGCCACTATATATTGAAATAAAATATAGCGTCCCTATGGGACTTGCGATATATTTTTCCTATTTCCTACCAATATTGAATGCCTGACGGCATTTTTTCAAACAATCCTCACATTCCTCGTATTCTCTACGTTCTTCGGGTGTTAACTTCAGTTTATTGAGCTTTTCTTTGGCTTCTGCTAAACCGGGAGCGGTAAATTCATCTTTGACTTCACCTGTTTTGAAAAAATAAATCCATTCATCCAGTTCATCATGTACTTCTTCTTCATTGAATATCCCCGCTTTGATTATCCAATACTCAGGGTATATTTGATAAACATGTTGTTTGTTGTACAAGTCTTTTTGCTTATCTGAAAGGGTTAAAGTATCACCTTTATGAATACCTCGGAAGGGTGTAGTTCCCATTTGATGTAAAAATGGTAACAAAAATCGTAACTTTGAAAAAAAGATAAGATATGGAAACGAAGTACAATAAAGAGTCGGATGGCAGTATTACGGTTAGCATAAATGTTAAACTTGAAGGTACAATGCTATCACAGGAAGAACAAATAGAGCAAGCCCTATTAGAATTAGGACTTAAAATGAGTCAATTGAGCGTCGAAAGTTTCGATACGGACGGTTCGCCGATTATCGTATCAAATGAGAAATATACGAGCAAAGGACAGGAAAAAAAAAGATTCAGACCCCCTACGGAGAAATAGAATTAGGGCGGCATGTATATCAGGGGTCAAAAGGCGGGTCTATATTAGTGCCCATGGAGCTTAGGTCGCAACTCATAGGTGGTAGCAATACACCCAAGTTGTGTAAGATAGTGAGTTGGAAGTACGCCCATTTATCAGCAGGACTGGTCAGTGAAGATATGGGCTTAAATCACGGACGGCGAATGAGTTGCAAATTGATACAAAGTATCAGCAGTCATGTGAGTGAAATAGCGATAGACCATGAATTTGAATGGCAATACGAATTGCCTTATTTTAATTCAGTTGTCACCCATATTGGTATTGGTAGAGATGGTACGACCAGCGCAATACGGGGTGATGGCTATCGAGAAACGATGTGCGGTACATTAAGTTTCTACAATAGTCAAGGGGAACGCTTACATACGACCTACACGGCTTGTGCACCTGAATACGGAAAAAAGACATTTGATACCGTTTTAGATATGGAAATAGAACAGGCTAAGCAACAATTTCCATTGGCTGTTTATGTGGGTATAGCCGACGGTGCAAGGGATAATTGGACGTATCTACACCCGCACACGAGCGTTAGTGTATTAGATTATTTTCACGCCACGGAGTATCTTTCGGATGTCAGTATTGTGCTAAAAAAGGACAAATTAAAGCAAAAAGAGTGGTTTGATGGGGCTTGTCACGATTTAAAACACGATAAAAAGGGCGCTCAATACGCCAAATATATCAAAAAAGGATACCCAATAGGTTCAGGTGTGACCGAGGCTGCGTGCAAAGTAGTGGTGAAACAACGCTTAAATCTATCAGGTATGAAATGGAATATAGATACAGCCCAGCAAATGTTGGTGCTTAGAGGTCTTGTTTGTACTACTGGTAGATGGGAGCAATTTTGGAAGCATTTTGATAAGCAATAATGATT
>JAYUUR010000257.1:0-13393 GCA_043754475.1 Saprospiraceae bacterium
CAGGATTTTTCAATTAGCATTTCATGTGTTTTCCTTGCAAAAATACCTGTTTTAACCCTTTTGCTATGGCTTTAAAAAATCTTCGGAGTTTTCAGTAGGGATTATATTAAAAATCAAGAAGAACACCATAAAAAGAAAACATTTGCAGAAGAATGTGAAGAATTTATGACAAAATATGGCTTCGCAAAGATGCGCGGCTAAAGCCTAAATTATGTCGAACTTCACACCCACGCCCTAAAGGAAGTGGTTAGTCAAAAACAATATTTAACTATCGCAACATCAATTGATTTACAATGAAAAAACTACTCTTTTTCTTCATATTCTTATGTGCTTTCTCTGCTTCGGCCCAAAAAGCCCGCCGCCTCGAAATCCTCTTTCTCGGCGACAATGGACACCACCGCCCAATCGAGCGTGTGCCTGCAATCATGGCAGCTTTGGGCGATAAAGGTGTTAATTTCACTTATACCGATAAGTTGGAAGACATTAACACAGCCTATCTCAATAAGTACGATGCCTTGATGATTTATGCTAATTGGGACAGCATCCCCCCCTCAGTAGAAAAGGATTTATTGGCATATGTTGCTTCAGGAAAAGGCATTTTGCCTATACATTGCGCGTCTTATTGCTTTCGCAATTCGAGCGAATATGTCAAAATGGTTGGTGGGCAGTTTTGGCGACATACGATGGATAGTATCGAAACGCAAACCGTGCAGCCTAATCATGTGATTATGCAAGGTTTGAAACCCTTTAAGGCGTATGATGAAACGTATTTGCACAGCAAATTGCAAGAAGATAATAATGTCTTAGCCGTCCGTGAAATAAAGGCTGACCAATTTAAAGACAAACCAAATACCAAAACGGAGCCTTATACTTGGACACGCAGTTATGGCAAAGGGCGTGTTTTTTACACAGCTTATGGTCACGATGAAAATACGTGGCAAAACGAAGATTTTCATGCCTTGATACTGAGGGGTATCCTTTGGGCAGTCAATGACCAAGCAAAGCAAGCACACGCTGCTTTGAAACCCGAACCTTTTGTGTATAAAGAGGCAAAATTGCCCAATTATGAAAAGCGTCCGGGCATTCAATATCGTCAAAATCCCTTGTCGCCCGAAGAAAGTATGAAGCATATTCAAGTGCCTGTGGATTTTAATTTGGAACTTTTTGCGGCTGAACCCAATGTGATGCACCCCATTGCGCTTTCTTGGGATGAGCGTGGCAGAATGTATGTTTTGATTACAAAAGACTATCCAAATGAACGCAAACCGACAGGCGGCAGCGACTATATTTTAATATGTGAAGACACTGATAAAGATGGAAAAGCGGATAAATTTACTCGTTTTGCTGAAGGTTTGAGTATTCCAACGGGCATGGTTTTTAGCAATGGCGGTTTGGTGGTATGTCAAGCACCCGATATGTTGTTTTTAAAAGATACGGATGGCGACGATAAAGCCGATGTAAAACAAGTGCTTTTCACAGGTTTTGGCACTTTTGATACCCACGCAGGACCTTCCAATTTGCACTATGGTTTCGATAATTGGTTGTGGGGTAGCATTGGGTATTCGGGTTTTAAAGGTGTCGTTGGCGGCAATCCCGATTCGCTTAAATTTGCACAAGGTTTTTTCCGCTTCAAACCTGATGGCAGCCAATTGGAATTTATGACCAGCACTTCTAATAATACATGGGGTTTGGGTTTCAATGAAACTGGTGATGTGTTTGGTTCTACTGCCAATAATGCACATGGTTGGTATATGGCAATTCCAAATCATTATTATCCTTCGGCAAATGGCGTGGACAATGGCAGTCGCAGCACGGATACGCATAAAGACATGAAAACCATTACGCCCAAAGTACGTCAAGTAGATGTTTTTGGTGGTTTTACGGCTGCCGCAGGGCATAATGTCTATACAGCAAGGGCTTTTCCTAAAAAATATTGGAATAATATCGCTTTTGTTGCTGAACCCACAGGACACGTTTTGCATCAAAATATATTGACCAAAAACGGAACAAATTACAACGATACTGAGGGGTTTAATTTAATGGCAGGGGCTGATGAATGGTTTTCACCTGTTTTTGCAGAAGTGGGTCCCGATGGGGCTGTGTGGGTTGCCGATTGGTACAGTTTCATTATTCAGCACAATCCACGTCCCGAAAGTTTCAAAATGGGTTCGGGCAATGCGTATGAAACGGACTTGCGAGACTATACGCATGGGCGCATTTATCGGGCGAGTTACAAAGAAGCCCCTCAGTATCAACCACTTAGCTTATCGAAAGACAAGCCCAATGACTTGTTAGCAGCATTAAAAAATACCAATCTGTTTTGGCGCAGTCATGCTCAAAGGCTTTTAGTGGAGCGCAATCAAAAAGATATTATCCCTCAATTATTGGCTTTGATAGGCGATAAATCGGTGGATGAAATAGGCATCAATGCGCCCGCTATTCATGCGCTTTGGGTTTTGAAAGGTTTAAATGCCATAGAAGGAGACGGACTAAAAGCCGTTTTTGAAGCTACAAAACATCCTTCGGCGGGTGTTCGGAAAACAGCCTTGCAACTTTTACCCCGTAATACTGAGGGGGTTGATTTTATTTTAAAAAACAATATTTTAGAGGATAAAGAGCCGCTTGTGGTCTTAAATGCGCTGTTGGCTTTGAGTGAAATGCCTATAAATGAGCAAGCAGAAACGACTATTTTAGCTGCCTTAGACAACTCAAAAGACCTCAATGACCGTTGGTTGCCCGATGCTTATGCATGTATTTTAGCAAAAAATGACCGCTTATTGAAAAAAGTTTTGGATAAACAAATCGCAAAAGCCGCAGCAAATGTCCAACCAAAGGACGACCACGCAGGGCATGGCCATAGCACAATGACGCCTAAAATAGAACCCAAAAAACAAGCAGTTGTTTCGCCTGACAAACCCGATTTGATTGTCAGCAATATCAAAATTGAACCCGCCAATCCAACGCCGCGTGAGCGTGTAACTGTTTCAATTGAGGTAACTAATCAAGGGGGCGTAGATGTGCCAAAAGGAACGGTTGTACCTTTAAATATCCGTTTTGTAGGCAAAGGGCAGTTGATAGACATGGTAAGTCAGACCCATACTGAGGGGGTCAAGGTAGGTGAAACGGTGACGATTACTAAAAACACCAATGGACCGTGGACGGGCAATATCGTAGTTTCAGGCGAACAAGCAGGAGATTATACTTTCACTGTAGCGGTTGATAAAGCCAATACAATTGCAGAAGGCAGTGAAACGAACAATATTTTAAGTAAAAAACTCAGTGTTGCCTTGTCGCAAAGTATGGCGCAATATGTTTTAGCGAAAACTATACGGAGTAAAGCATCGGTTTCTTCCGTTTCAAATGTGGTAGATTATGTAAAAAAAGGTCAAAAATTGGATGCGGAAGGCTTCAATGCGGTTTTAAAAGGCATCAGCGAAGGGTGGGATTATAAGAAAAAAGTTACTGTTACGGAGGCTGAAAAGACTTATTTAAATACGCTTTTAGCAACAACTTCGGACATTAATAAAGACCGTTTAACTCGCTTGATGCAATCTTGGGATATTTTGAAAAAACAAGAAGACAATGACCCGAATGTACAGATTGTAAAAATCAAATCTATCCGTGAAATGTTGCAATTTGATATTAAAAACTTCACGGTTAAAGCGGGTAAAACAGTTGAAATTGTTTTTGAAAATCCTGATGCGATGCAACATAATATCGTGATTGGCAAACCTAAATCCTTAGAAAAAATAGGCAAAGCGGCAGATAAAATGATAACCGACCCCGATGGTGCAGCTAAAAACTATGTGCCGAATATTTCAGAAATCTTGTTTTCATCTGCTTTAGTCAATCCTGACCAAACCGTGCGATTGCGATTTACAGCACCCGATAAAAAGGGACTTTATCCGTATGTCTGTACGTTCCCCGGGCATTGGCGGATAATGAATGGGGTGATGAAAGTGGAATGATAAAGTAAAATGTCGAAAGACTGAGGGATATACTTATTTTCTTAGCGGTGGTTTAGTAATATATTTTTACTATTTTTGAAAAAAAAGTAAAAAAGACATTGCTAAACCACTGCTTGCATAATACTAATGCAAATTTTAAAATTCTATAAATAACAACAAGATGAGAACCTACCTCTTATTGCCAATCTTCTTCTACTTGAGTCTCGCATGGCTTGGTTTACAATCACAACCCGCCAATAAAGATAAACAAAAACTAAAAACAGTTGAACTACGCCTCGTTCAAAATGAGCAAGAAGGCATCATTTCGGTTTTTAGGACAGGCGGAACAACCGCTATTTTAACCCAAGTTGCCAAGCCCAATTTTCGCCCTTATCTGCATCCCATCGTTGCACCCGATGGAAAAGGGTTGCTTACGGAATACAGCCCGGGGCATCATAAACACCAAACAGGTATTTATTGGGGTTTTACACGCGTGAATGGGCGGGATTATTTTCACCATCCAGAAGGGGATTATTGGAAGCGGGTTGACGTAAAAGTGATTAAAAATAAAGGAGATGCTGTCAAATGGGAAACGGTATACGACCTCTTAGATTCCACAGGTAATACCGTTTTAACAGAAACCCAAACGTGGACAATGCGGGAGGAAGACGGACGTTTTTTACTCAATTTGGAATGGGCAGGAGAAGCACAAACCGATATAACCATTGGCAAATATGACTACGGTGGCTTATTTATCAGAATGCCTTGGAAGGAAGGGATTAAAGGAGAGGTGGTGAATGCAGCCCGTCAACAAAATCAAAAAGCCGAAGGGCAACGAGCCAATTGGGTAGATGTGGGAATGCAAGTAGAAGGGCGTTCTGATTTGGCACATATCGCTGTTTTTGACCATCCAGAAAATAAAGGTTTTCCCCAATATTGGCGGGTAGATGGGCAATTGGGTATCGGACCCGCTCGAGCTAAAATGGCAGATTGGCAGATTAAAAAAGACAAAATTGAAGTCATAAAATACCAATTGGTTATTTATACAGGCGTTTTAGATGATGTAAAATTGTCTAAAACTTGGAGTGAATTTAGTGGGCAAGACATGGCATATTCTCTTTGGGGCATCGCTCAACAAGAGGGGAGAGATGCCAAATTCCTCACGCCCGATGAAGCTGTGGCGAATATGACTACAAAAGATGGTTTCAAAGTCAATGTTTGGGCTTCTGAACCCATGATTACACAACCGATGGCGTTTTGTTGGGATGATAAAGGGCGTTTGTGGATTGCTGAAAACCGAGATTATGAGTCGCGTGGTTATGGTTTTTCAAACGCAGGGAATAGCCGTATTTTAATTATCGAAGATACCAATCACGATGGTGTAGCAGACAGTAAAAAAGTGTTTTTAGAAGGCATCGCTTTTCCCGCCGCTATGGCAGTAGGTTTTGATGGGCTATTTTTGGGCGCGCCACCTAATTTATTATTCGTTCCCGATAAAAACCATGATGATAAAGCTGATGAAAATAATATTGAAGTACGCTTAACAGGTTGGGGCATACGTGACCGCCATGAAACATTGAACAGCTTGCATTGGGGACCCGATGGTTGGTTGTATGGTTGTCAAGGTTATGCCACGCCTTCAAAAGTCCGCAAACCCGAGGGCAAAGGACGTATTTACAAGCACAAAGACCCTTTTCCAGAGGATATTTTAAAGGGCGATGGTGCGGACATCAATGGCGGCGTGTGGCGGTATCATCCCACAAAAGATAAATTTGAAGTGGTGGCGCATGGTTTTAGCAATCCATGGGGCATTGATTACGATGCCAAAGGGCAGTTATTTATCAGTGCTTGCGTTATTCCACATATGTGGCACGTCATACCGGGCGGCATTTACCACAGGCAAGGGGGGCAACATTTCAATCCATATATTTACAGTGATATTCGCACTATTGCTGACCACAGTCATCGGTCTGCCCACGGCGGCGCACGCGTGTATCAGTCTGATGCATTTCCAGAAGAACATAAAGGGCGTATTTTCATGGCAAATATCCATGAGCACGCTGTATTATCCGATATTTTACAGCCAAAAGGCTCTGGATTTGTTGCCAAACATGGCGATGAGTTAATGACTGCTAACAATGCCCAATGGGTCGGTTTTAGCATGGAAGTTGGACCCGATGGTGGGGTTTATGTGCTGGATTGGCACGATGCAGATATTTGCGGCAAAGAGGTTTTAAACGGTGAAACTGGACGTATTTTCAGAATAATGCCTAAAAACTCATTGGCTCAAAATTGGGAAACCCGATATGCCGATTTAAATACTTTTACCGATAAACAATTGGTTGAGTTGCAAAAAAGCCCCAGCGACTGGCACGCTCGAAGAGCAAGGGTTATTTTACAAAATAGGGCGTATAAAGGTATTTTAGATAAAAACTGCGTGGCAGATTTGCGTACCATTTTTAAGCAAAATACGAATGCTGATTATAGGCTTCGGGCAATGTGGGCATTACATATCACAAATAATTTTACACCAAACGACCTTCTCAATGCCTTATCGGATACTGATGCACACGTTCGGGCTTGGGCTATTCAGTTGCTTTGTGAAGATAAAAACCCTTCAAATGAAGCAGTGGAAGCCTTTATTCGCTTGGCGAAAACAGACCTTTCGCCAGTCGTGCGCTTGTATTTGACTTCGGCTATACAACGCCTAAATGAAGATGCCGCTTGGAAGATTGCAGAACAATTGGCACTACATGGTGAAGACGCCACTGACCATAATTTGCCTAAAATGCTTTGGTTTGGCTTAGAACCTTTGGTGAAAAACAACCCAAATCGTGCGATTATATTGGCTGAAAAAACGGCTATTCCTTTATTGGCACAATACATTTCACGCCGCCTCGTAGATGCCAATGTGCCTGAAATAGTGATTACGGCAGTTGGTAAAAAATCAAAAAATCAAACCCTTATGTTAGAGGGTATGCGTGACGGCTTGGAAGGCAGATTTGACTTAAAAGCACCTAAAAATTGGTCGGCGGTTTATGCAAAATTAAAACGTAATAAAGGTACTACTGCGGAATTGGCAAGGCAAATTGCCCAACGATTTGGCGATACCGAAGTGGCTGCAAAATCTATGGCGACCTTAAAAAATAAAAAATCGGCTACAGTTGCTCGCCAACAAGCCATAAAAGATATTGCTATCCGAAAAGGAGATGCTTTGATTGCTGAAATACCGAATTTAATCAATGAACCAGAGCTAAGATTGGAGATCATTCAAGCAATTGCGCATTATAATACAGATGAATTGGGGCAATTACTCGTGTCAAAATACAAGGATTTTAATGCCGCTGAAAAACAACAAGCCCTACAAACACTCTCTTCAAGACCCAAATATGGTTGGCAATTGACGCAAGCTTTGAAAAATCAGATAGTGCCAAAGAAAGATGTGCCCGCTTATACCGCTCGACAATTATTGCGCGTTGTGGGCAGTGGTTTTATTGAAGTTTGGGGACCCATTGAGCAAGAGCCTTCACTTGAGAAATCCTATTCAAAATACCAAAGAATGATAACGGATAAAGCTTTGGCGACTGCCGATGCGACAAAAGGAGCAGGTCTTTTTCAAACTTCATGTGGCAGTTGTCATAAAATGTACGGCAAAGGTGGCAATATTGGACCCGATTTGACGGGATCAAACCGGGGTAGTTTGGATTATTTGCTGTTCAATGTTTTGAATCCAAGCGGTGAAATTCAAGAAGATTATAAATTAGTTGTCGTGACGACACGAGATGGGCGCACGTATTCGGGCAATGTCGTCGGTGAAAACAATCGTCAACTCACCATGCGTATTGTTGGACAAGATGCCGTTATCATCAATAAATCCGATATACAATCTCGTGAAGTGCAGCCGACCTCTTTGATGCCTATTGGTTTATTTGACTCATTGACGGAATCAGAAGTTTTGGATTTGGTAAAATATATGCAGACGTTTCGGGATAAGTAAAAATTTTTATTTGTAGCCAAAGGACGCTTTGTTTGATAATTAAAAAGTAGTATGATTTACACATTTCACCGTGATTCTCCCACGAGTGATAAATGTGTAAGCAACTTTTATAACATTTGTGCTAAAGCTTCGATTCCCCCACCTTTGTACGCAAACAGAAGTAAGGGCTGTTGTTACAAACAAATTTTTGCCTGATTACAAACAAAACAGCCCAAAGGTAGGAAATGGCGTTCAAGCCATTCCAAGTACAGGATTAGCAAACACCAACGGCATGTTTGGCGGTTTATAAAAAAGTATTTCTATACCCAAGTTGCACCCCTCAGTATAAAAGCTCTTTTCGATTAAAAATACTCTGAATTTGCGGATCTTTATCGGATAGAATAGCTAACACATTTTGAACAGTAGAAACGCACATCTTGGTATAAGTAGTCGCTGTAAGGCTGCCGACGTGAGCCGTGATAAGAGCTTTAGGGTGGGTCAATAAAGGGTCATTTGGTGCAGGCGGTTCAGTTGCCAAGACATCTGCACCAAAGCCTGCAATTGTTTTATTGTCTAAGGCTTTGTACAAAATATCTTGGTCAATAATAGTGCCTCGCGCCGTATTGATAAGTAAAACATGCGGTTGCATCAACGAAAACGCTTTTGCATCGAGTAAATGATGCGTTTCGGGCAAATAGGGGAGATGAATGGAAATAATATCGGATTTCTTTAAAATGTCTTCAAAAGAAGCATATTTGTACTTGTTTTTAGTGCGAGTTCTACTACAATAAATGACTTTCATTCCAAAAGCATCCGCCAATTTAGCGACTTTTTTTCCAATATTCCCCATGCCCAATATGCCCAATGTTTTGCTATTGAGTTCATCGCCTTGAAAACGGCTACGGGCTTCCCAATTACCCGTTTTTACTTCATTAATGGATTGGTATAAATTGCGTTGCAACATCAACATCAAGGATAAGGTATGTTCAGCAATCGTCGCGGCATTTGCACCGGGGGCGTTGACGACCTTGATTTTACGCAAAGTCGCTTCTTTTACATCCACATTATCCAATCCAACACCGCAGCGTGCTGCCACTTGTAAATCGGGGCAAGCTGTCATCAGTGCCTTATTCACCTGTCCTTTACCGCGCGTAATGACGGCGTGAATCGTGTTTTCTGACATTATTTTTTCAACAGATTCATCGCCATAAGCCGTGAAAATTTGGACATTTTCAGCTTGTTTCAGAAATTCTAAGGCTTCTTCAGCAACGGTTTCTAAGAGCAATACATTTTTCATTTTTTCTAAATTATTTGCCGGTAATTTCCAATTCACCCCCCTCAGTATTTTAGACTTTTTTTATAGTAAAATAGCTTGAAACTGAGACATAACATTCCAAAAGTTGCAAACTTTTGAAATGTTATGACGAATGTCGTATTTTGATTATTTATGGTACAGTGTCGCATTTTCAGACTTATAGCCCCTAAAATCATTGCGCCCAGACACATAAATACCTGCTTGATAAAGCTCATCCTCAAAAATGGCAGGGTCAATATAACTGCCAGGCAGAGACGACAATTCGACCAAATTGCCTGAAGGGTCGCGTACAAACATCTGAATTGCCCCGTCAGGTAATTGACGCACTTTGCCCCAAGGTCGAATATCAATCACGCCCAATTCTTTCATTCTGTAAAAAATGGCGTTGATATCATCAACCTGTACGCAGACATGTCCTCTGAAAGAATAGGTATCGTCCCACTCTGTGAGGTGTAATTGTTGTTCATCATTGAACTTAAAAAAGGCAGTTGGATAGTCGAATAAAAAAGCGGGTAGGGGAGTCAACCCCAGTTCATTTTCATAAAATGCACAAGCCGCTTCAAGGTTACTCACCACGAGGGCAACATGATTAATTTTTACTGCTCTTGCCATGATTGTTGATTTTTAGCCACTAAATCCCCAAAGAGGACTTCCTGTCAGAAAGTCTCCTTTGGGGATTTAGTGGCTTTATTGTTTAAAGTCTTTCACGAAATCCCAATTGGGTGTAAGCCCCAAACCTACAGCTTTGGGGGCTTCTATCATGCCATCCATCACTTCTATTTTTTCATTGACTAAATCATACATCATCGGATTACCGCCTAATGAAAATTCAATAACCACTGCAGAAGGGGCGGCAAAAGCCACATTCACCCCCGCCATAAAAGAGAATGCCGAACCCCAACAATGCGGGGCTAATTCGAGTTGATAAGTATGCGCCAAATGCGCTACCCGCATGGCTTCAGTGATGCCACCAATGATAGCAGAATCGGGCTGAACGACATCTAAGGCTCTCACTTCTATCAAATCCCGCACATCAAAAGCCGTGTATTCGCTTTCGCCAGCGGCAATTGGAATAGACGTTGAGGCGCGGACTTCGGCTGTTCCATGTCGGTTGTCGGGGCTAATCGGTTCTTCAAACCAATACAAATTGCAATCTTCTACACCTCTACAAAACTGCTTGGCTTCGGGAACGCTGTATGTGCCGTGGGCATCTGCCATCAATTTTATGTTGTCGCCTAAGGCTTCCCGAGCGGCTCGTACCCGTTTTATACTTTCTTTTACGGTTTCATCCATGACACCCACCCGCATTTTCACGCCTTGAAAACCTTTGGAGACATACCCCCTCAGTTGTTCGCCAATTTTATCCACATTTGCCCAACCACCACTGGCGTAAGCTTGCATTTTATCCCGACATGCACCGCCTAACAATTCGACAACAGGTACGCCTAAAGCTTTGCCTTTTAAATCCCAAAGAGCGGTGTCAATACCACTCATGGCAGAAATAGTCAAGCCTCTACGCCCCAAAATTGGGAATTTTCGCCCTCTGTCTAAGGCATAATGGTCACGTGTACCATTGTAAACATGTTCCCAAATCCGTGAGATATGGCAGGCATCTTTGCCAATCAACAAAGGTTTTAGTTCTTGTTCCACGCAAGTAACAATAGATGCACAGACGCCCGAAGAACCGACAGCCGCCTTTGCCTCGCCAAAACCTTGAAGCCCTGAATCGGTTGTGACGACGACGAGGGTCATATCAAAATCGGTCAAAAGCCCGTAATCGGATTTGTGTTGTTTTTCTTTGGGTATTGGGCAACGAAGCCAGAAGGCTTCTACGTTTGTTATTTTCATATAAAGAACCTTCGTTTAATAGGTATAAATCTATTATTTCTTTTTAAAAATATGCTCATCCAAAAAGCGACTTCCCGCCAGAAGCCGCTTTTTTATGCAAAATACTGAGGGGTATCTCATCAAATCAACGGACGCAATTTCCGAATAGATTTCTTAGAAAGCATGGCATAAAACGCTTCTGTAACTGCCGCACTGCCGTGGTCTTCCAAAAATTTCTTTTGCTCGGCACTCAATCCTTTAGGATTTGTTTCAATAGAATTGGGATATGGATTGGCAGGAGTGCGGTCTAAAGGCGAACAAAACTCTACCGATAGCACTTTATTATATCCGATTTCTTGAAGCGTTTTAATGACTTTTTGCCAATTAATCGTACCCATACCGGGTGCCATACGATTGTTATCTGCAACATGAAAACCCATTAGCCGACCTTTGGCGCGGCGAATAGTAGCAAACATATCGTCTTCTTCAATATTCATGTGAAAAGTATCCAAACAAACACCACAATTTGGTCCAACAGCCTCGGCTAAAGCTAAGGCTTGGTCGCCGCGATTGATAAAATACGTTTCAAAACGGTTAATTGGCTCAATACCGAGTTTTATCCCAAGATTTTCAGCATAATTATAAATTTCTTTCATGCCTTCCACTGCCCATTCCCATTCTTCGTCAGGACGCCCATCGGGAATAATTTTACCCACCGTAGCAGGTACAACGGACACCATATGTCCATCCAATTCATGCACCATTTTCACAACATCTTTGACATATTGCACAGAATTGGCGCGCTGCGTTTTATCTTTAGCCAATAAATTGCGCTCGCCTAACATCAACGTGACCGAACCCCAACAGCCAATATTATTTTCTTTGAGCAATTTGCTGACTTTAGCCGTATTGTATTGTTCAGGCGTGCCTTGAATTTCAATTTTATCGTAGCCTAATTTGGCAATGCGTTTCACCGTGCGTTCAATCGTTTCAGCCCGCATCCAGTTGTGAATTGAGATTTCCATGATTTTAGTTAAATTTAGAAATAGAAAATGGCGAATTTAACCTATATAGGCAGAAATTAGGAACGTGAAATAAATAAAAGCGTGATTTAAGCTGCAATTCTGTAACTTAGTTCTGGTATAATAGGGTGTCTTTGAATTCTTTTTTCATCGACTTCATTTTTATCGGTTTTTATTCCTGTTTGATAGTCTTTTAGGTGTATTCTAACCACTACCTTTAATCCTTGTTTGGTTGATGTTTTCTCAATAAGCGTTTTTACGAATTCATAATCTTTAAACATTTGCCCACTCATTGCTTGATGGACGTGACAAAATAGGCGGTGCTCAATAGGATTCCATTTAGAGGCATAAGGCGGATAATGAGCCACTATAATATCAATGCCTATTTCTTTTGCGAAGGCTTGTAATTCTTTCTTAAAAGCATGGTGTCTATATGAATTACCGCCGCCAGCGTCACATAAAAGTAATAAATTACGGGCATCCAGATAGTCATTTATACCAAAATTAAACCACCACCAACGGAGATTATCAACGATAAAAGCGGCTGTTTCACTGCTACTACCGATGGTGATAAAGCCTAAGTTTTTTTGTAAATCGAAAATGCCATGTGGTATCACTTTACCTTCGCCTAAATGAGAATAATCATGGTCATATGACTCTTGAGAGCCGCCTTGACTATAACTTTTGCCGTCTCGATAAAGTGTACCTAAACGCTCTTTTTTCTTACAATCTATACTTAAAACAGGGCTTTTGAGGGACATAATAAGCACTAAATTAAAGATAATTTTGAATTGAACATCTCTGTTCGCATACACATCGGTTGCTAAAGTCTTATGGATTTTTCGATAACGATACCCCAATGCAAACAGTTCACGTTTAATAAAACCATTACTAAATAATATACCGTATTGAGTAAAATAAAGCGCAGCAATTTCTTTGGGCTTTAAATGTATCCAATACACATCGGCATTAGTCGGACTACCCGCCTTGTGTTGGTTGATTAAGGCGTGAAGTTGGGCTTGGCTATTGGGATAATGGACTGTTTTTTTTTTCGACCACCCCCACTACGCCGTTGTTTATCAATAGGCAATGGTGCAAATAATTCAGGTTTGGTCAATTCATCAATAGCTCTTTTAAGCGTCTTCTGATGAATATTAAACAAACCCGTGATGTACTTTTTACCCCCATGACCCAATTTTAGAGCCTCAACTGCTGCGTAATGTCGTTGCTCCCGTTCCTTCAAATTAGAATAAAAAGTGCACATTTGATGCTCAACTATTGACGTATATTTTTCTAACATTGTTCC
>JAYUUR010000258.1:0-4395 GCA_043754475.1 Saprospiraceae bacterium
AAAAGACATAAGCCTAATGCCCTATCAAATTTCTATTCAAAAGCGTGCGATTAAAGCCTTAGAAAATATACCTGAGCCTTACTATTCCAATATCCGAATCGCTATATTTGCTTTAGCGGATAACCCTCGTCCGCATGGTTATAAAAAACTCAAAGCCCGTGATGGTTATCGCATACGGGTGGGTGATTACCGCATTATTTATGAAATTTTTGATAAAAAATTGGTAGTAGATGTCATTAACTTAGGACATCGAAGAGAGATTTATGATTAATGCGAATAATGGGTTGAAATAATCGCGGAGCGATTGAATATGAATAACCTTCGATGCAATCGGAGGGTTAAAGTTCGTGGATTGTCATAACTGCGGAGCAGTTGAATGTGAAATATAGCCAATGACTGACAATTTTTACATTCAACTGCTCCGCAGTTATGGACTTTCACTAAAACATGCCCCCCTGATTGCATCAGGGGTTATTCATATTCAATCACTCCGTGATTTCAACCCATTATTCGCATGATTAGTATTTTGTAAACATGCCCTGCAAACTGTTGGTTTATAAGGCGTTTGAGCTTTTATACTGAGGGGGTGTTTTCATTTGAGATAAAATTAAAAATAAATAAACTATAATTGAATCTTTCAGGCATTTGTAGAGTATATATAGTTGAAAAAAATTCTTATTCATAACAACTAAATGTACCTGCCAATGAGCAATAAAATTCTGTCTAACCGCATCTCTAAAAATGTCACCCCCGATGCATTAACCAAAGTCAGCCAAGCCATTAAACTATTAGATGAAGTGCTTGGCGACGAAACACCCATCAGTATAGAAGAGTATGACAGCCTTCGCAAAATTGCTGACAAACTCAAACAAGAAACCGATGATGTGTTCGACATTGCTAAACAAGCACCCGACTTCTTAGAAGAACAGCACAGCCTCGAAGAAATGTCGAAAGACAAAGGCTACTATGAGTTGTGCGATGATATCCGCGCCAAAATTAAGTCAGCAATGACTAAATTAGACCGCGAGCAAAACATCGCGGGCGCAGAATACTACAATGCGTGCGTGATTTACGAGGAAAATGTCGGCATCAAAGCCAAGCGTGGCAATGCTAAAGCGCAAAACGTGCTGTTGCAGCTTAAAGACATTAATCGCACAAGAGGTGGTAATTCCGGTTCAAAAAACAATAAGCCCGAAAAGCCTACTTCGTAAACCTGATTTTGTGAAAAGGGGGCGTTGCTTACCGTTTGGGTGGGCAACGCTTTTTTATTGGTCATTAATGACCTTTGTAGGGTCATTGAACACCTTTTCAAAGTCATGGAAGACTTTAATGAGGTTAATGAAGACCTTTGCAAGGTCATTGAACACTTGCATAAGGTCATTGGAGACTTTAATAAGGTCATTCAAGCCCTTTGTGTGGTCATGGAAAATCTTCACAAGTTGAAAGTGTTCAAGAGAGTGAAGGCTATTTTTTGGGCAACGTTCGCACATAGGTCGTTAGTACTGCGCCGATTATACCCAGCACTTGTACGCCATAGAAGGCGAGGTTGTAGGGTGGTTGAAAAGAGTTGAATGTATCAAATCCTGATTTATCACGATAAATAATAAACAAAGTGCCCACTAAAACACAAAGAAGCCCTAAAAACAAGCCTTGTTCTGCAAACACCAACCCTCTAATTTGCTTTTTTTGAATGGATGCCCAAAGCAGCATCAAGCACGAAACAGTAGGCAAAAGCAAATACGCTCCATTGCTGATATTTTGACCTATTTCTTCACTTATTTCTTCGGGTAATTTAAAAGCTATAAGTACTGACCCAAGTAAGCAACTTGCCAATAAACCAAATACGTGTCGTGTGGATAGGAAAGGGATAAAGTAAAATAAAGCTGCCAGCAATAAAGCATATTTCAAGACCAATGTCCAATGCCTTATATAAATCTTTTCTACTAAATACAACCGTGCGTGCTTGACAGCATAAACAGCGTGTTCGACTGAATAAGGCAATGCCGCGCGATAAATGGTTACAATATCACTGCTATCACTAATTTCTACTTTTGTTGAATCTATTAATTTATTAAAACCATATTTATCGAATGCAGGCATATAGGTGGTATGCTTTTGTTTATATTGTTCATAATTTGACAGAGACGACAGATACGACAGATACGACAGATACGACACAGACGACAGATACGACACAGACGACACAGACGACCGATACGACCGATACGACACAGACGACACAGACGACCGATACGACCGATACGACCGATACGACGGATACGACAGATACGACAGAGACGGCAGATACGACAGATACGACCGAGCCGACAGATACAACCGATACGACAGATCGCTATCTAAATCTTCCTTATTTAAAACTTTATGTGTAGCGTACCAATTTTTCCAAAATAATGTATCATTTGTATAAAGATGTCGCAAAAGGGTATCCTCTACATGCCAAATAGTATCAAATATTCTTTCGCGTTGTTGAAAAAAGGTATCTGCGGGCATTCCTTTGTAAATAATATCTCCTTCTAATAGAACAAAACCATACGGATAGATTTTGCTGGCTTCTAATTGCTTCATGTCATTTGTATCTATCCAATGATAAGCCGTTTTATAGATAGTACCCAATCGAAAGGCAGGTGTTGTAAAAGCAAAAAGGACGTAGAAGCAGAGTGCATATAAAATCAAAGTCAGTAAAGTATCTTGTATTTTGGTAAAAGGGAAGCCTAATTGATATTGCTGATATGCCCAATACAAAATACCTATACTGATAAGTCCTACGCAGTATAAATGATAGCTATCGTAACCCATTTCGATAGGCTTATTAGGTGCTACTGTTAAATGCTGTGCATCCGCCGGATAAAAGAACCCCGCCGCAAACAGCAGTACTGCCCCCACCAACCCATAAAATAAAACAAAAATTGCCTTCGCCCGCCACACCACAGGGTAGTTGCGAAGCAAATAATCATCGAAGTTACGGAGGAACTTCGGCACGAAGATATTATAGAAGAATGTCTTCATAGAATTTGGTTTTGACGGATTGACTGATGTCTCTGAAATAAGTCAATTGGATATTTTTTATTTGGCAATAATCAAGTACATTATCGGCTGATATACTGAGGGGGGTCTTGATGAAATAAACGGCATCATTCTGCCAAGTCTTCAAGTGGTGCAAGCCTGCTAAGGCTTTATTGAATTGCATAAACGAAACAGTACAGCTTAATTCAAATAGATTGTAATCGCGGTTGCGGTTAAAATCCTTTGTGCTGCCCAAATTTTCCAACGCACCGTCGCGCATAAACCACATTTGGTCAGCCACCGACTCCGTTTCGTGCAGATGCTGCGAACTAATCAAGATAGCCAACGGGTTTTTAAGGCTTTTAGCCATATTTCGCAAATCAGATAGGACAATGCTTTGGGTTTTAATATCCAAATACGCCAAAGGTTCATCTAAAATCAAGAGTTGCGGCTGCCATATCAAAGCTTTTGCCAAGGCAAAACGAAGTTTATAGCCACCCGATAACTCTGTCCAAGACTTATCGGTGTGCAAAGCCAAACCCAACCGCTGAATAATATACTCCACCGCGTCCTTATTCTTCTGCCCTTTAATGCCGTGTCGCGCTGCCTCAAATGCCAAGTTCGTCAAAAGCGAACCTTCCCAAGCCGTCAGTTCTTGCGGCACGTAAGCAATCCGCATTTTGAGGTCTGTCCAGTCTTTGTGGTCTTTTGGGTCGAACAGTGGATAGCTGACTATGCCTTTGTCGGGTGCTAATTCACCTGCCAATATCTTCAAAAGGGTCGTTTTGCCCGTGGCATTTTCGCCAACTAAGCCTGTAATCTCACCGAGGCGTAGTTCAAGATGGTCGGCTGTCATTCTGAAACGGCTGCTGCGGTAGTTTTTGACCACATCTTTGGCGGTCAAGACCACATCGTTGAGCAATCGCTTTTGTCGAATAGTATCCGCTAATTTCTTTTCGGATTCTAAGCGCAAATGGACTTTTTCTTTATCATAATTTAAAACAATTGCTTCAGCAAAACCGCCTAATCGCTCTTTCAATGCGCTCAATGCCTCACCCCCCTCAGTATTAGCGACATTTAAATCGTATTGACAAAGCAAAATCTCATTTTCCACGTCTTCATCCACGCCATACAAGCGCGCAAAATCCAACAACAAATCCATGCCGCGCTCAGGTTGCTGCCCAATAACGGTTTTAATGGTGTCGGCTCTATGACGCAGTTGCTCTGTCATGCTTGCAGTTGTAGGTTTGAAAAGTCTTTAATGATTTGCAAGATGCGGCGAGCGACTTGTTGCTTCTGCACGGCTACATCTTGCTGTGTTAATTGCCCTTTCTTTTCGTTGTCAATGATGATATAGAGGGTTGTACTGAG
>JAYUUR010000259.1:0-13364 GCA_043754475.1 Saprospiraceae bacterium
CCGATGAAGGCACTTTTGGCAACATCAATGGCTTCATTTTGAGTCAATGCCGAGCGCAATTTGCCTGTCAAAGCATCCGCTAATTGAATGCGTTTTTTATCTTTTTCAATAAAAACCAATTGATACGTCGGTTGCCCTAAAATGGTAATTAATTGCAATGAGACAAGGCTATCAACTGACGAAATGCTTTGCAAGCTATCTAAAACCACTTTAGGTGAAGCAAAATTAAGCGCGGCTGCGACCTTTGGCGGCGGTGCTTTTTCATAATCGCCATGTATTTCGTCCATGTCCGACCAACTGAAATACAAGCCGCCCACTGTCCAAAACAAAAATTGAATGCCGAGCAAAACGCCCATGTAGCGGTGAAATCGGCGAATAATAAAGCGATTTTTTACAGTCATTTTGTAATAGATGTTATGATATTGCGATATTGCGATATTATGATATTGAGATAATTGAGTAAAAATATCTAAATATCTCAATATCGATTATTAAAGTTTAATTTTGAGAGCATATAATTTGAATTTAAGTCTCAACGTTGAGTTTCAAACTCTACCTTTGCACAAAACAATAATAAAACAACTATGGAAATACATCAAACAAACAAAACAGCCATTCTTTTCGGTGCTACCGGCTTGGTCGGTGGCTTCGTTTTAGAAAAATTGTTGGCTTCATCAGCGTATTCAAAAGTCATGGCATTTACGAGGAAACCCCTCAGTATTCACCACCCTAAATTGGACAATCCGATTATTGATTTTGAAAAAATGCCGACTTATAGCCATTTAATTAAAGGCGATGACTTATTTTTGTGCCTTGGTACGACGATGAAAAAAGCAGGTAGTAAAGAGGCATTCAAGCGTGTGGATTTTGATTACCCTTTTCAAATAGCGAAAATGGCGGTGGCTAATAGTGTCAAACAGGTTTTGCTTTGCTCGGCGGTAGATGCTAATGCGAAATCCGCTATTTTTTACAACAAAATAAAAGGCATGATGGAAGATGAATTGAAAAATATGTCTTTTGAGAGTGTCCAAATTTTTCAACCCTCTATTTTGCTTGGAGATAGAAAGGAAGATAGAAAGGGCGAGCGCATCGGCATAGTTGTATCGAAGTTTTTAGATAAAATATTGGGCAGTTGGATTGGAAAATATCGTCCAGTTGAAGGTGAACAAGTGGCGGCGGCGATGGTGACGGCTTCCCAATTCAGAATTAAAGGTGTGAGTGTATATAATTCAAATAAAATTAATAATGGATAGAGAAGTTGTAAAAAAATCAACGGTAACAATTGAAGTGGGTTTGAATAAAGAGAATCTGCCCGTAGAAATCAAGTGGAAAACGTCGGACGCGCCCCCCTCAGTACCGATGCAAGATGCGAAGGCGATGCTCATCAGTTTCTTCGATAGACCCTCGCGCGACACCTTAAAAATGGATTTGTGGACAGTGGATTTGCAAGTAGAGGAAATGGACAGGCTCATTTTTCACAGCCTCCGTTCAGTAACGGATACGTACATGAAAGCCACTAACAATAAAGAAATGGCTGAACAGATGCAACAGTTTGTTCAATATTTCGGAGAAAAAACGGGGATTATTCCTCAAAAATAGACTTTAGATAATTAGATATTAGACAATAGATATTGAGATATTATACACTCCCGAGTCTAATATCTCAATATCTATTATCTGAGTATCTAAAAAAACGCCTCCTTTTTCCACGTGAAAAAGGAGGCGTACCTGTTTTGGGGCATTTCACTTTTTGTTTAAAAATATTAAATTTGTATATACTTAACATACAAATATGAGAAAATGAGCTAAAGTAAACATTATGAGAACGAACGCACACTTTACTTTTTATTGCTCTTCTAAAAATTCTATTCAGTATTTCAAGTTTATAACAATTTGAAAATCAGTGTTTTACGCGTTTAGTTTTTATTAAATATTTATCATGAAAATAATTTAACAAACTTTTAGATGATGCAGAGATGCACCGTTTGAGCGAAGGTATTTGTTTGTCATTGATGGTGTAAAAGGCTGTTTCCTCCCGCATTTGGTAGCCAATACCATGTTCGGGGGTTTGTATTTTAATGAGACATATGAAGTTGCCATAATTCAATCAACACCCTAAAAAGGTAAATTTTTTAGAAAAAACAATAATTAACATATTCGATAAAAAGACGCATAAGCCAAACTTTGAAAGTTTTTTTTCCAAACTACTCAATCGGTTTAAGACTCAATTCATTTTTTTTAAATTTTCAAATTTTTTCAGTCGATTTAAACTTAAACTTTTTTTTAAAAAAATAATTATTAGATGAAACAACACGGACTTTCTAATTTCAGAACATTTTATTTGATGCTGTGCATTGTTTTTTACGCTTCTATACTGAGGGGTCAAACGCAATTTACAGGACCAGCAAACGGCGATTGGTTCACGGTAGCTAACTGGTCGAACGGGCTTCCAGCTATCGGCAACAATGCGACTATTCCGGGCGGGGCTTCGGTGGTGATTAATGCCCCCCTCAGTACAGCCTTCAAAATCGAGAGTTTTGGTACGCTTACCAATAACTCCACGTTGACTATTGGCGATACACTTTTTAGCGGCGGGTTATTCACCAATACAGGTACTATCACGGCTAATGCAAGTGCGCGTATCACAAGTTCAGGCGGCTTGAATAACTCAGGCACGCTGAACAATACGGGGATTATAACCTCAAATTCTCTTTTCACGAACAGTACGACGGGCGTTTTGACCAATGATGGCACGATTGCGCAATTAGCGAATTTTACAAATGATGGGGTTGTGAACAATAAAACAGGCGTTTTTTCTTGTTTTCAATTTTTCAACAATAATAAAACGCTTAAAAATTTAGTCGGTGCTACTTTTACATTAGAAGGTGGCAGCACTTTTACGAATGCTGTGGGTGCTGATATTTCTAATGTAGGCTCGTTCAAAAATTTTTCAACATTTACAAACAATGCTGTTGTTACAAACCTCGGCTTGTTTCAAAACAATGGCATTCAGACGTGCAACGGTACATTCAATAACCTCAGTGGCGGAAATGTTGATAATCCAGGCACTATCAATCTTGCAGGTACTTGGAACAATGATGGCGGTGCTACGACTACAGTAGGCTTTAAATTTATTGTTTTAAATTTCGGTACTGTTCAAAATATTGGTATTTTCCAAAACAACAATCTACTACAAGTGCAAGGGGGTGGCATATTCAACAATTTGGCGGGTGGCTTAGTAAACTCCTTTTTCGGCTCTATGATTAACAACGACGGTGATATTATTGTCGAGTCAGGTTCATCTATCATGACCAATGGTGAAATAAATAATACCAATTTCTTTCAAAACGATGGAACAATTGAGAGCAATAGCGGTGCAAAAATCACCAATTCAGATAGATTTATGATTACAGGCTTGTTGAAAAATGTCAATCTCATTACAAATAATAGTGAAATGACGCTGACAGGCACGATTGAAAATAATAGCGGTGGAGCGATTACCAACGCTGGTATTTTCCTTATTTCTTCAACAGCCAAGATTTTGAATAATTTTGAAATCACCAATTTACCGGGTTCAGCTTTAAGAAATGACGGTTTGATTTTAAATAATTTGAGATTATTCAACGATGGTGTTTTTGAAAATAATGGCACTTTTACGATAGTCGGCGATTTTTTAAACAGACCAACAGGTGTCTTTACTAATAATGGTATGACAGAAGTCAAAACAGGGGCTTTAACAAATCAAGGTCAAATAAATAATACCAAAACTTTGATCAATGGCTCTTGCAGCGTCGTTAAAAATTTATCGGCTATTGATAATACGAGTGGGCTTTTTGAAAATAGAGGTATTTTATTTCAACGCGGCACTGTTACGGGCAATGCCATTGTAGCGGCAGGTGGTATTATTCAAACATCAGCTACTTCCGATGCCCCCTCAGTGTGTATCCCAACTTTGAACACTGGTGCGGATGTCATTGGCGAAGCGAAAGTGTACGCTCAGAGTTTGATGAATGTCAGTTTGGGTTTGGATACGTGCGTTGGGTTTCAATATTTTGTAGAGGATGTGAATAGAAAAGTCTATACCTGCGCTCAAATCGGGCAGACTTTAACGGCACATTTTAGGCTCGTAACGCGGACAGGTGATTCGTTAACTTGCTCAACTCAAATAACGGTGACCGATAATATACAACCGACCATCACCAATTGCCCTGCAAATTTAACGGCAACTACATTTGATACTTGCTCAGTAGTCACTTGGACTGAACCAACGGCGACTGACAATTGCCCGAATTTGATTATTACAGTTGTGTCATCACCGACTGCGGGGCTTAAAAACGGCTCATGCTTTCCTGTGGGCACAACCACCGTTAAATATAATGCAACGGATGTGAATGGCTTTACAGCTACGTGTAATTTTACGGTGACTGTAACAAAAATTGATACTTGTTTAAATGATGCAGTGAAACCTGTTTTATCAAATTGTCCTACAAATCAAGCAATTTCTACAACAGATACTTGTAAAATAGCGGCTTGGTCAGCACCTACGGCGACTGATAATTGCAGGACCCCCTCAGTAATTTTGACTTCTGCACCGAAACTCGGTTTGGTAAGCGGCTCATGTTTCCCAATTGGAACAACAACCCTTACCTACACGGCTACGGATGCGAAAAATAATGTAGCGACTTGTAGTTTTACAATTACGGTTAAATCAGAGCCATTCCAGTTTGACCCTAATAAATGCTATAAAATTGTCAGTAAAGCTGGCAAAGTATTGGATTTGGATGAAGATGATTTTAAAGATGGCACTTATATCAATCAAACGACTTATGAAAACATGGCAAGCCAGCAATGGCAATTTGTGAAATTGACAGATGGCAGTTTCAAAATAGTTAACCGTTTTAATGGTAAATTATTAGCCTGTCATAAAACAACAAATGGTTCACTCGTTTATCAATGGGATAATATAAATAATACCGCTAAATATTGGAAAGTTGAAGCTATAGCCAATGGTCAATTCAAAATTATCAATGTTTACAGTAAAAAATCACTTGATTTATTGAATAATTCATCTGAAGAAGATGCGCCAATCGGTATTTGGGATTATCATGGTGGCAATAATCAAATGTGGCAAATTGTGGAAGTTCCTTGTCAATCGACGTCGAATTGTGTTCAATATGGTAGTGTAAAACGTGAGGTTTGGTACAATCAAACGGATGCTGCCTTCCCAATTGTTATACCGACCACCACACCGAATTTGACTTCTACTGATACCGACTTAGAAGGGCCGCGCAATATTCGGGATAATTACAAAACCCGCGTACAGGGTTATTTTGCTCCACCTGTAAGCGGCAAATATACTTTCAATATTACGGGCGACGACAATGTTGAATTGTATATTTCAAGCAATACGACATCGAAGCAACTGAAACAAGTAGCGCATATTAAAGGCTGGACTAATCCTGATGAAGAGAATAAATATGCTTCTCAAACGTCGAAAGGCATTGAATTTAAAAAGGGTAAATTGTATTATTTTGAATTGCGCCATAAAGAATTTGGCGGTGGCGATCATTATCGGGTGCGGTGGAAATTGCCTAACACTCGCCCACGGGATGGGTTCCAAATCATTTCATCTCAGTTTTTGGCGCGTCCATGCGGAGGTCAAATTCAGGGCGCGAATACACGTGAAGTCTTTACTTTTGAAACAAAAGCAGAATACAATCAAGCAAAATTGCAGTGGATTACCAATACGGGCTATCAAAATGATTATTTTGAGGTAGAGCGTTTGAATGCTCAAAGCAATTTTGAATCCCTTGATAAAATCAATGCTCATACTGGCAATGATGCATTAAAAGTGTTCGATTTCACGGATGCACAACCGATGGAAGGAGATAATTACTATCGCATCAAAACTGTATTGCTTGACGGGACCCCTCAGTATTCGGAGGTGAAAAAGGTTAATTTCAATCATTTGGGCGATGTTGCCATTTTCCCGAATCCGGCGAATGAATACATTGATATTGATTTGAAAAAGTATGAAGGTAAAAACGTGAATTTGTATGTGTATAATCAATTGGGCAAATTGATGCAAGTTGTAAAAGTTGAAAAGGTGAATTCTACTTTACAACGCCTTGATACTCAATCGTTTATAGCAGGTTCATACTTTATTCGCATACAAGCTTCGGGTGTGCGTGAGGTGACAAAGCAATTTAAAATTGCTAAGTAATAAATAAAAAATATATTTGTTCACAGAGGGCTTCTCAGATTTTGATTGGGAAGCCCTTCTTTTTATATACCATTTTTAGATTATAACAAGTAGTATGCAAAATTTTAATCCCAAAAATACCCCTCAGTAAAGCTTTGAAATTTGGATAAATGGAATCAATTTTGAGATAGAACAAGCAATAATCTTATGAATAATATAAATTTCAACGATGAAACCAACAATTACAATTCTCTATTTAGTTCTTAACTTATTCACTGTCAATACTTTAGAAGCGCAACAGTTCTATCATTACGAAGATTTTTTTAATGATTCGGCTTTTATTTTGAAAAATAATATTAAGGTAGTCAATATCCGCATTCCTGAATTGTACGGCGATTCGAGTAAAGAGTATTATCCGTACCAAAAATTGTGTTTCAACCCTTACGGCAAATTGGCTTGGTATGAGTATGATTTTTTTGAAGGTGCCACGCGGCGCAAATATTACAATTGGTATTTTTATGATGAGAGTGCTCGCCGTTCAAAATCTCGAATTTTTCAAAGATGCGATGGTCGGGATTCTTTGCGCGAAGAGTCACTTTATATGTATGATCCCAAAGGTCGGCTGTATCACGAAGAGCATTATCAAATCTACATATTTGCTTACCGCGAGTGGTCATTCGATTACGATTGGCAAGGCGATAGTTTGAAAATAAAAATAGATAATTTTGAAAATCAAGACACTGCACGGCTGGATGCAGAGGGGAGGGAAATTGAGTTTGTATATAACAGTATGCGCTACCAAGTAGATTACAATAAAAAAGGTAAAAAAGAGCGAGCGCGATATTTTTGGCAGAACGACAAAATTTTAGATGAATATAAAGTGGATGAAGTACATTTTATTTATGATAAGAAAGATAAGTTAATCCGCCTTGAAACGGACAGTCAAATTATCACATTTGAATACGATACTGCCGGTTTGCCTATTAGTAGTGCGGCTAAAAATAAATTCACGGGTGAAAAAATGGGACCCCGCATTTATTATGACTATGAAATGAGAGAGGAATCATTTGTAAAACAAAATTGAAACAATTATCGGCATTAATTTTCAAAAAAAAATAGGCAGCGGAATTAACCGTCTGCCTATTTTAATGTCAAAAAAAAGTGGAGCTGGGGAGCATCGAACTCCCGTCCGGACAAAGCACTACAGAGCTTTCTACATACTTAGTCGTCAATTTGAGTTTTCGAGCCACAGGGAGGTTGGACGACCCACCCGAACTGTAACCTTATCCCTTATTTCATTGCTCAAAGCGGGCGATTTGAGAACTAGCTTGAGCAGGTTGATACGTGGTGCAGCTGAGTCAAGCCGTCAGCGATACCCCGAAAGGTATCAGCACGTCACGCAAAGGCGTCCTAATTCCTAGAATTAAGCAGCCATGGCATACTGAGTATTGCCAACTAAGGATTTAAGCTACATTTTAACGTGATGTAAGCTCATATCACGGCATGCTTACTAAGCAGTTACACCTTCCCGTCGATTCCAGTCAGCCCCATTGAATATTTAAAAGAACGTTTGAAGTGTGAAGATAGCTAAGATAACCAAATTATCGTCTAAAAAGTTCTGAATTTTGCTATTTGATAAAATTATCGATAGAAAAGGCTAATTAGTATAAATTTATATTTTTTTATTACCACAATTAAAAAAAAAGTTTATTTTTACGCGATTTTAGAGATATAAATTAGAATTTTGAGATATTAAATTTAGTGACACGATTTCGGACGAATAAATGTTTGTTTTAAAGAAATCTAAAGTGCTTTAAAATTCGTAAATAATTGATATGAATTTTTCTGAAATAGTGACATTATAATTATAAATTATAGGATTAAAAAATTAGACATGTCGTTTTGTTAACGAATTGTTATTTAGTAATGTAATGAATGCCAATTAATAATAAAAATCGTTAAAGTGAGAGCAAGATGCGGTGAATAAATAGTGAAATAAATACTAATAAAAAATATTTATTTTAAAAAAAGGAAACTTAATCTTTAACCCTTCCGTAAAAGCATACCATAAAATCCTTGAAAAATTTGGAATTTTGGAACTATAAAGGTCAAATCGATTGAAATTTTTGAACAAGTGACTAAATAGTGTAGAGGGCGTCTCATTATCGATTGTTTGAAAGTATTATTTTAATGAGATGGATTTTATATGAATAGATAATATTATGGATAAGGTGATAGGAATTTATAATAAAAGAAATCTATTGTCACAATTATCAGAACATTAAATTGGTATTCGTTGGCTTTAAAATCACCTCGGATAAAATCTTATAATAAAAAAATATTTATGAAAAATTGCTTTTTATAACAAAATCATATTATTATTGTGCCGTATTTTAGGATAATGAAAAAAAAATACAAAAATATTTGTGACATACCTAAAAACAAAATACTTTTGTAAGCAAGTAAGCTATTTGTATATTTATAATTTTTAAATACTTAACTTTTTTAATTCATCAAAGTTTCAACCCTATGACAAGAAATTTATTTTTAGCTATTTTTATGGGCGCAGCTTTATCTGCAAGCGCTCAAAAGTCTCCCGAAGCCGGTAAGTATAAATTGTTACCAAATGATCAATGGGAGGTAGGAGCACATGCTGGTGTTGTTTTCACACAATCAGATGCGAACAACAAAGTAACTCCCGGTTATGGTGCTGGTCTTTATTTAAGAAAAGCACTTGACCACACCTTTTCTTTAAGAGGTAGTTTTAACTATCTATTGGCGAAAGGCGAAAGTAATGTAAATGCCAACAAATTTAACGATGGCGGTATACCAAAAGGTATTCAGAAATACAGTTCACCAATCATTACTGGTGAATTGGATGTTGTTATTGGTTTGGGCAACAACCGCCTCGAGTCTGGTAAAAGAACTATCAATCCTTATATCTTCGTGGGTATGGGTTTTGGTAGTGAAAAAACCAACTTAACGTTAGTTGGTGGCAAGGAAATCAAAGACGCTGCTAAAATTGCAGGTGTCAAAGGTAAATGGGGGCAAGCTCAAGGTGGTCTTGGCGTCAGCTTCCGCGTAAATGACAAAGTGAGCTTTGGCATTGAGCAGAAAATTGTTATTCCATTGGGTTCTTTTGATGACTACCTTGATGGTGTTATCCGCGAGCAAAAAGATATTCCAGCTTACACGAACATTCGTTTGGGATTCAATATCGGCGGTGGTAAAAATTCTAAAACTCCAGCACCTCTTTGGTGGGCTAATCCGGCTGAACAAATCCAAGCGAATATTGCGGATTTGCAAAAGCGTCCGGTTTATGACCCCACTGATACAGATGGTGACGGGGTGATTGACGCTGTTGATCAAGAAAAAGACACTCCTTCAGGTGCCCGTGTGGATACACGCGGTGTTGCTGCTGATAGCGACGGTGACGGTTTGGCTGATTACAAAGACAAAGAGCCTTTCTCTCCAGTGGGTTATCAAATTGACAAAAACACAGGTGTGGCTCAGGTGCCAAAGCCTAACTTCGCAACTGAAGCTGATGTTGATCGTATCGTAGATGCTAAATTGGCTAAAATGGCAGCTTCTACAAATATGACTAACAAAGGTGGAGCTGGTATGGCTGATTGGTTCTTGCCTATGATTCACTTCGATTTTAACAGTGCTAAAGTAAAAGATGGCGAATATGGCAATCTTGCAGCAGTAGCTTCTGTATTGAAGGGCAATCCCAATATCAAAGTTGTTGTTTTAGGCTCAACAGACAAAATAGCAGGTGATGCTTACAATCAAGCGCTTTCTTACAAGCGTGCTGAAAATGCTATCGATGTTTTAGTTAAGCGTTTCGGTGTTGATCGTAGCCGTCTTGTATTGAACTACAATGGTGAAAATACAACGCTTGTTCCTACAAGCTCTGCAAGCTATATGAATCGTCGTGTAGAATTCAAAGTTGCTAAAGATGAGACAGAACAAGCTGCTCCAGCAGGTGCTGCAACAATGAAAAAAAAATCGTACAAAGGCAATAAAAATGCTGGTTATTAATTAAATAGCTTTTCTATATGAATAAAGGCTCTTCATCCGAAGAGCCTTTGTTTTTTGTTAAATACTGAGGTGTATCTTATAATTGATTCATAATTAATCATTTATACATACCTATTTCGATAATCATTAGTAATTATTGATTGAAAGCATCACTAACGTACACCCTATCTCCGTCTCAATACCTTTCTCTTTCGCCAGTCGAATTAATTCAAAATTCTCTGTTCCTGGATTGAAAATAATTCTTTTCGGTTTCAACGAAAAAATATAATCGTAGTAAGGTTTCTGATTGTTAGGGTTGAGATATAAAGTTATGGTATCTACGCCTTCATACTGAGGGGTTCCGTTTTCAATTTTGATTCCTTCAATTTCACCTTTTCTAATGCCAATTGGAATCACTTCATGTCCTTCTTCTTGTAATCTTGAAGTAGCTCGATAAGCATAGCGATTAGGATTGGGCGTTGCCCCTAAAACAATTGTTTTTTTCATTTTATACCAGTAATCTGATAGGATCTTCCAAAATACTTTTCAAAGTTTGTAAAAATTGCGCACCCGTCGCACCATCTACTACACGATGGTCGCAACTCAGCGTTACTTTCATCATATTGCCCACCACAATTTCACCGTTTTTAATAATCGGTTTTTGAATAATAGAACCAACGGCTAATATACAAGAGTCAGGTGAGTTAATAATAGCTGTGAACTCATCAATGTCAAACATGCCCAAATTAGAAATAGTAAAAGTACTACCTTGCATTTCAGCCATTTGAAGTTTATTTTCCTTTGCTTTACCTGCCAATTCACGCACTTCTGTACTGATTTGACCCAATGCCTTCATATCTGCATGACGAATTACAGGTACAAAAAGGCTTTGACCGACTGCAACAGCTACACCAATATTAACATGATGATTTTGACGAATAAAGTCTGTCATCCATGAAGAATTAATCGCTGGATGTTTTTTCAAAGCCACTGCTGATGCTTTCACCACCAAATCATTGTATGAAATCTTCGCAGGAGCGGCTATTTCATTCAATTTTGGACGCAACTCTACCGCTTTATCCATATTAATTTCCATCGTCAAATAGAAATGAGGTGCAGTAAAAAGACTTTCACTCAGACGACGTGCAATTGTTTTACGCATGCCCGTGAGTGGCATATCCTCGTAGCTTTCACTACCAAATGAGGCAGTTGATACTGAGGGGGTAGTTTTGGTTGCTGCGGTTTGTTGTGGTGCAGGAGATGTAGTTGTGGGTGCAGATGTAGAAGGGGCAGCAGTAGGCTCGACACCTTTTGACATAGCATTTTCAACATCGCGCTTCACTATCCGACCATTATCACCTGAACCTTGTACATTTTGAATCGGAATACCTGCAGCTTTAGCCATTTCTTTAGCCAATGGCGAAGCATAAATACGGCTTTGGTCATGCGTTTCGGTAGGTACAGGAGCGGAAGGAGCTGCTTCTGCTGCCACAGCAACGGTAGATGCTACAGGTGCTGGCTGAGGAGCTGCTTTGACTACGGGCACTTCTGTAGCGGGTGCTTTGTCAGAACCATTGTCAGCAGCCGGTGCCGCAGGTGCTGATGCCGCACTACCACCCAATAAATGCTCGAAAGCTTCGCCCGCTTCGCCAATTACAGCAATGGGCGCACTCACTACGAGCTTACCGCCTTCGGGTACACCAATAAAAAGGAGTGTACCTGCTTTTGGGCTTTCAAAATCCATAGTAGCCTTATCTGAGTTGATTTCAGCGAGTAAATCGCCTTTTTCAACTTTATCGCCTACTTTTTTATGCCATGCCACGATTTCGCCTTCTTCCATGGAGTCGCTCAAACGCGGCATTAATATTACTTCAGCCATATTATATTTTTCTTTTGGTTGAGTTATTGAATTTTTCTTTTTTTAAATAGCTTCGCAAAGATAATGTATAGACAACACAAACTAACCCCAAACCGTTTAAAAATTGATGATTGTCTATTGATTTTAAAAATAATCATTTATAATTCATTATCCATTAGCATTTGTTTTAAATTTGCAAAAATTTAAATTTATGTTAGAGACCGCTCGTTTGAAGCTGATTCCTTTTGATGATGCCCATTTTCAAGCTCTTTTTCAAAGCGATATGCATCTTTTAGGTCAACTTTTAGATGTAAAAACTCCAAAACAATGGACGACCTTCTCGGATGCAGAAGAAGCATTGCCTTTTTTTTACAAATCTTATCAACTCAATGGCAGCAATTGGGGTAGCTATTTTATAATACATAAAGTTGATAGAGTGTTGTTGGGTACTTGTGGTTACAAAGGTAGCCCCGATACTGAGGGGGTTGTAGAAATCGGCTATGAAATGCACGAAGATTATCGCCTGCAAGGCTTGACGACAGAAGCAGCGAAGGCTCTGATGAACTTAGCATTTGTTGACCCAAACGTAGATATAGTTCGCGCCCACACCATTAGTTTCGATGATAACCCCTCAGTATCGATACTTAAAAAAATAGGTTTTGAGCTAAAAGGTCTATTTTATGACCCCGACGATGGCGATATTTGGCGTTGGGAAATCATAAAATCATCGTGATAAGATATGGAGATATTTAGAAATTAGACATTAAATAGTTGAAATATTGTTACAAAGGAATCCCCATGGGAATTATCAATATTTTACGAAAAATATTCATCATTCATCATTCATCATTAACAAAGTGACTTTTTCATCCAAATTAATAGAAGATGCTGTCAATGCATTTGCATCCTTGCCGGGCATCGGGCGCAAGACGGCATTGCGCTTAGTTTTGCATTTAGTCAAGCAACCCATTGACAATACTGAGGAGTTCGCTCATGCTTTATTAAAAATGCGAGCAGGTATCAAAACCTGTGGCACGTGTCACAATATTTCTGATGCCGATTTATGCAGCGTCTGCTCCGACCCTCGCCGCGAACGTTCGCTCCTGATGGTCGTGGAAGGTATTCGCGATGTGATGGCTATAGAGGAAACAGGGCAATTTAGAGGGCTTTATCACGTCTTAGGTGGAGTCATTGCGCCGATTGAAGGCGTTGGACCGCAGGATTTGAATATTGACTCGTTCATGGATAGGGTTTCTCAAGGCGAAATCAAGGAGATAATTATGG
>JAYUUR010000260.1:0-13325 GCA_043754475.1 Saprospiraceae bacterium
CAAGTGTGTTACGAAAGTGGGTACAATACGGTGTCGAATTTCAATAATCAATTTAAAGAGATGAAAGGTAAAAGCCCTAAGCAATATCAAAAAATGTATGCTAATACTTGATTTTAAAATGCTTTTGATACTGAAAAGGGCTTTTTTTTAACCTATTATTTGCCAATCTTTATCGGCTTCATCCCCTGCTTAAATTTCGCCCCAAATCCAGCTTCATTTGGCTTATATTCATCTACAAAATCAGCATTTACACCTGCTTTTGGGATTTTCTTTTCATACTTCAATGCCCAATAAATGCCATTAAGTGCCAATTTTCGCATGGACACTTCTTTAAAATCATAGGGATGCCCCAAGGTTGTGAAAAAGATACGGGCGGATTTACCACTTTGCGTGACGTAGGTTTTTGTCCAAGCTACGGGGTTTGTTATCGGATATTCGGCCAATTTACCCTCTTTTTCATGGTTGGATTTTAAGGACCTTCCCTCTAAAAATGTTGTGCAATTACCATTGAGTTTCCATTTGCCGCCGTCAACGTGGTAGAGCCATGAGTAGGCTTCAAAGGGTTGAACACCATTCAAAATGGGCGTATTCGTATTGCCTTTCAACGAAACAGATGTCAAAGGCGTTTCATTGTCGCCAAAATGTCCGTGATGCGTAATCCATTGTTGTCCATAGACTTTAGCAGGCCATGCATCATTGAGATAAAACATAGTGCTGTCTTTATGGTATTTAAACGTGTGCGTTGCCGTGCGAAAGCCGACTATCGGTTTGCCAGTTTCGGCAAAATCAGTAATCATTTTGGCTTGTTCCTTGGGCAATTCGCGCCAACGGGTGAAAACGACCATCAAATCGGCAGTTTTCAAGGCTTCTAAACCGACTATGTTGTTGTTGATATTTGGATTAATATTCCCTAAACTGTCCAACGCATAACACAGACTGATTTTTGCTCCCATTTCCCGATGCAAGATTTTACCCAACATGGGCATACTTTCCTCCGAGCGGTATTCTTCATCGCCCATGACGAAAACGATGTGTGGTTTTCTCTTACTTTCTCTTGTCGTTAATGAGAAAAGAGCGATTGAAAAGACGAGTAAAACGGCAATTTTTATTAGATTTTTCATTGAAAATGGGTAGTTTAATCAATTTTTAAGTCAAAATACTGAGGGGGTAAAATGATTTTGGATTTGAGATGTCGGATTTCGGCGGTGCACAATCCGACATCTCAAATCCAAAATATACTCCTCCTCCATCGGATGCAATTTCAATAATTCTTTAGGTGAAAAAAAGCTTTTTTGCTTTTTAGTTGCTTCCCGCACCGCTTTTACTTTTTCAGGCGTAATGATAGTTGAAGAAGTATTGCCAAAAGAATTTCTAACGTAATTCAAGACAGAAGCCAGTTCTTCATCGCTCAAAAGTGAGCTATAAGGCGTCATAGGTACAGTGCCTGCGTATTGTCTGCCATTCACTTCCATTGGTCCATACAAGCCATGCAAAACCAACTTTATAAGCCTATCCGAACTGCCCGTCACCCATTTACTTTTAGAAAGTGGTGGAAAACCTGAGCTTTCCAACCCATCGCCGTCGGCTTGATGGCACGTACCACAAAAGCCCTCTCGATTGTAAATTTCCATCCCTTTGATATATATACCGCTATTTTTATCCATCGGTTTAACCGCCAAATTAGAGTTTTTGATTTCTCCGGAAGGTTTAGTTATATAATTGTAAGTAATGCGTAAAGCATCGTCCATTGGCTTTTTTTCTATTTTTTTCAACACTTTTTGACCAAGTGAGTTATCTAACCAAGTGCTTGCAACTAAGGCTTCCATGCGTACCCGACCACTTTTATCAGTTGCTGCTTTTGCGATTATATCCGCTCCATTTTTAATTTTATCGGTATTAAAACGAAGGACTTCAATAGCGGCAGCCCGTACTTTTTCGTTTTTGGAATTGATCAAGGTTGTCAATAATTTTTCGTCAATTTTATTGATACCCCAACTTACCCAAAGCCCTTCTAATTGGTAACGCTCGTAGTCAGCGTCTTTTTTATTGAGGTTTTTTAACCAAATTTGGAGTTTGGTAGCCACTTCGTTTTTATCACGACCCCTCAGTTCTCTGCGGCTGCGGTAGCGGCTACGGTATTCGGGCAATGTTAAATTACTCAATAATTCTTCAATACTTGCACCATCAACTTTCGCAGGTTTTACCAACGGGCGAGATGGATAAGTAATGCGGTAAATCCTGCCATGTACGTGGTCACGCAAAGGATCGCGGGCGTTGTGCTGCATGTGACCAATGAGTGTATTGTGCCAATCGGCAAGGTAAAGAGAGCCATCAGGGGCGATTTCCATATCCACAGGGCGGAAATTAGGGTCACTGCTGCGTACCAAATCCATACGAAACTTAGATATATAACCTGTACTGCTGTCAATAAGGCGGTGCATTTTTGTTCCTAAAAAACCGATGGTATTATTAAGAATAAAATCGCCTTGCACTTCATCGGGAAAGTGGCGGCTGTATATAAATTCCAAGCCCGATGTTGGGCGTACCCGATGTTTATCTTCAATAATAGATTTGCCTGTGGGCGTTGAAAAACCATAAATCGGCTTTACTGTACCCGGTGTCATCCAAAACATATCGGGGCTTGAAGTTGAAAGAAAAAAAGGCTGTCCCCATTGGTCAAAAGCAGTCCCCCACGGATTAGGGATAGGTAATTGGGCAATTTTATCCAATTTTTTTTGAGCAGGATTATACCGCATGAAACCTCCGTTTGTCCCGCGTATTGTTCCATAAGGTGTTTCAACACTCGTATGCAAAAATACACCTTCGCCCATGTAAATCGCACCAGACGGATCAGCACAAAAAGCATGGATAACATGATGGGTATCGTGGTCATCAAAACCGCTTAAAATGATTTCAACTTTATCGGCTTTATCGTCGCCGTTGGTATCTGTGTACAATTTCAAATTCGTGCCTTGCGAGATATACACACCTTCGGGCGCAAGTTCAAAACCCACAGGAATGTGTAAATTATCAGCAAAAACGGTCAATTTATCCGCTTTGAAATCATTATTGGTATCTTCCAAAATGATGAGTTTGTCATTGGGTTTGGCATCGCCAGGGCGATAATGCGGGTAAGTCGGCATCACGGCGACCCACAACCTTCCTTTATTGTCAAAAGCAACTTGGCTCGGATTGGCTAATTCTGTAAACTCTTTTTCAGAAGCAAAAAGCTCTATTTTGAACCCTTCTGCCATTGTAAATTTTTTCAAAGCATCGTCTCCGTACTGATAAGGCGAGTTTTCACCAATCTCTTTTGCGTTGGTTTCAACGGGTTTTAACACCAGTGTTCGGGCATCGGCAGCCGCTATATCGTAAGAAGGCTTATCGCCAGATTCTCCAACAGAAAGGTATTTTTGGGCAGCAAACCACACAGCACTGTCTCTAATGACCGTCATTTGGCGTATTTTAGTCACTTCGTCGGGATAATTGTCGGGTCCAAAAGGTCTATATCTTCTGCCATAAACATGGACACCATTGGGGATTTTGTAGTCATTGTGCCAAAACCAATCTTTTTCTAAAACGGCTTCTTTCACGGCATTTCTACTATTCTCATTTTGAATTCCTTTGTTTTCAAAAAGCTGATTAGCCAACAAAGTCGCAAATTTTTGATACCCCTCAGTATTCAACTGAAAACCATCAATGGTCAATTGCTCATCCGTTTCAAACCATTTTTTACTTGGATTAAAAGCATCTACAAAAAGGACATCGTATTTAGCAGCTATTTCTTGAATGGCTTTTGAATACAATTCAAGGTTTTTATTTTCATTAATCCCATTAGGCAAATCGTATTTATCGGACAAATTTTGAAACGCAATCGGTGAAATGAACGCCAACTGAGGAGTCGAAATGCCATTGTATTTTTGCGTCAAAGTATGCTCCACGAAAGCGGTTAATTCTGCTTTGAAATTAGGCAAACCCTCCGCACCCGCAAAGGATTCACTGTAACCAAAAAACGCCAAAACGACATCGGTTTTTAGATTAGACAACCATTCATCGGGCTTAGGAAAGGTGCCTTCGCTATGGGAAGGGTTGGCATTTTCAGTTTGAAATTTTTCAGCACTTGGAAAAGCCCACGGGTCATTTCTTGCCGAATGAGGTCTGAAGCCAGGTAAATCCCCACCATCGCACATATTGCGAATAACCAATTGATGCTCTGGAAAATGCAGGTGCAATTCGGTATCAAAAACACCATAATTCAGCATCCGTGACCCCAAATTACCGCCTATCAAGGAGATATGCGCGCCTTTAGCAAGTTGGATTTTTTTGGATGAAGCAGACAAAAATGCCATAATCAATACCGATACAATGATTGAAAAAAGTAGGTAAATTGTACGCATAGATCTTGTTCTTTTAGATACAATGAAAGTAATTTAGGTAAATAAACATGTTTTTCTAAACAAAGTCCTACAAAAAACAATAATTTTCAAGATTATGAGACAATTCTGATGTACGCAAACTCACCGCCAGTTTACTTAACCACTTTTTTGATTTAGAGTATTGGAAGTTTTGACAGTGCAGAAGCCTTTAATTCAGCATTACCCAATTTACAAGCTGATATAGTCTTGCTGGATATAAGTTTACCTAAGGCATCTAAGAGATGTTTAAGGCGGATTTTCTCATCGGCTTCGTTGGCACCTCGTTGAGCAAACTTGACTAAGATAGACAGTTCATGCAGGGTAACACGCACACCTTTGTTGTCACCCGTTTCTATCACGAGTTCGTCTTCAATCAGGCGGTGGGCGGTATGTTTATCATCAATGCGCGGGTCATCTATTTGGGTTTTGTAGTAATGGTCAATAATGTCTTTGAGTTTCTCAGTTGGTGTATCGGCAGCGGTGATAGATACCCCCTCAGTATGTATCGTTATTTCAAATGCTTGACACAAGGTTTGTAACTGTTATAGCTTCAATGCGCCCGTCTTCATCTTTCAAAAAAGACAGTATATCAGCCAATGCCCCCTCTGTGTAAGAGAAAGGCGGTGCATCAAAATCGCCTTCCATAGCGGCAGGTTGCATAATGGCTTCTCGGGCATCCGCTTCCACAAGTGCTTTAAGTTCGTAGCAATGCCGCAGAATATCGGGCAAAACGTCCGAGAGTTTATCCAACAAATGCATTCTATCCGAGCGAATAGCAAAGAGGACTTTAATATCCGCCCTTTCATAAAGCGTATCCAAATCATCGTCTGAGAGCGCAAGGTTTTTAATGGATTCTTCTATCCGTTTGGGCAAGCCTGCTCGCATCAATTCCGCCAAACTTTCTTTAAACGCTTGGATGGCTTCATCAGGATAAGTGAATAATTCTTCAAATTGGTCAAAAACCAACAAAAAACGCTGCCGTTGCTGAACAATTTGTCGGGATTTGGCAGCATACCAAAGCGTATTATCTGCAATCGCAGACAAAGCAGTGAGCACATCAGGCAATAAAACTGCGACGGTTTTACTGAGGGGTGTCTCTTCGCCATCTGTCCATGCATTGAACCGTACTGCAAATACCTCCGCTATTTTATGAGTTTCGACACGCTGTTTAATCTTAATATTCAATAAAGACAACTTGCCCAAACCCGATTTGCCATACAAAACCACCATCTGCTGAAACCGAATTAATTTCATCAAATCCTCCGTTTCTTGCTTGCGCCCGTAGAACAGGTCTTTCTGTTCAGCGGTAAACGGCTGTGTACCTGGGTAACGGTTTTTAGCCATCGTTTTCGTCCAATAAATGCAATAGAGCCTTAATGATGCGATTGCGTTCTATTTTAATGTCTTGAAAAGTCATGGTGTCTTTATCATTTTCCAAAGTATGCTATTGCGCTGATAACATAGTTGCTGCATGATTCATTGTATTATCATCAGTAGGATTCCTATTTACCCAATCTAAAAAAGAAGAAATTGCCTTTTTAATATCCCCCCTCAGTAAAAAGCGGTAAATGGTCTGCAAATCGTCTTTTTTGTACTGTCTGAAACCCGTATTGGGTTTGTTCAGAATATTATTGTCTTCGCAAAACTTGTAGAGTTCGTCAATAACCGTGTGTTGAGAGGCTTCTACAAACTGAATTTTGAATTCGTGTTTATAAAGGTCTTCCATTTTTACTTCTTTATTTTCAGGCAGTGCATACCGTTCTGCTTCATCACTGGATTTGGTGTATTTCGATAGTTTTTGCAACAACAATTGCATATACCATTTCTCAAAAGGTACACCGATGAATAAAAAGCAATCCGCTTCGTGCAAGAGTTCTTGCAACCATTGGTCTTTATCCGTAAACAAAGTTTTTAGGAAATCAAATAAATCGCTGTGCGTCAACACCAAATTATCAGATGAGCGAATGCTGCCCAAAAGATTGAGAATCACAGGTTTACCATTTGACAAAGGCAAGTCTTGAATAATTTTTTCAGTCAATGAAGGGCGAAAAATATAGTGCAGCGGTTCACATTCCAAGCCTGCTTCCTTAAAATTGAGGCTTAAAAGGTCATCAAAAGTCAAATTGACAATGGATAAGAAGGGAATATGTATCAGTTTATGCAGTTGAAGCCGCGTTAAAGACCAATCGGAAACCGGATTGGCATAAAACGCCTTCATATTATCCATAAAACTACCCCGATTGGATTTCTTTTGGAATAAAACCAAACCATCATCTGCATAGAATTTACGCACCAGCGAAGCATCCTGTGTTGTCTTATTCCACATAGCTTGTTCAACAGTTTGTGTTTCATCAAACGGGTAAGCATCAAGACCTACAAACAGAACGCATCGTCTGTTTTTAATGGCTGGTGTGAGTACATTCCAATCGATTTCAGGCATCGGCATTGGGGTATTTTTCTGGGTGAGTGTTGTTTTTTCTTTAGTCTTATAAAAATAGTAAATATCTCAATACCAAGAGTGATTTTTACTAATTTGTTTAAATAATCAGTCAGTGTTTAAATGATTAATGTTCGATATGCTTATAATTTCCACATTTAGGCTATAACTTTTCATCTGTATCCAACTTTTTTTCCTCAGGAAGTTCCTTTATCTTTTGAGCTTTTTCTATTTGTTTCAAGAAATTATCAGGTGAAACAACAGGATTTCCTGTTTCTTTTTCGATATTCAATCGAGCTTTGCCAGCAGCTCTGCCGCCTCTTTGAGCGGCTTCATGGTTGTCTTCAAAACCTTGTGCACTTTTTTTAACGGCGATTTGCCGAGTGGATTCTTCTCCAAGCATCGTGAAAATTAATTCCATATTTGTCATGTGGTCACGTAGATTTTGTGCCTCTAAACTTTTAAACTTCTTATGTTCAGTCGGTGTCAATCCAAAAGTGGCTTTGGCAATCTCAGCAGTCAATATAGAGTATTCTTTCCCTTCCTTCACTCCCCTTCCCTTCCGTATTATCTGTTATAGTATCCAACAGCAAAGAGTATTTTCTTTCATACTCTAATTTACTTAGTGATATTTTAAAATTGCCAAGTTCATTTAATTTTCACAGGAATACCCATCTTTTCAAACATATCTTCAGCACTCACGACTTTATCGAGTTCTTTGATGGACTGACTGACGAAAAACTTGAAGTAATTTTCACTCATACCTATGAGTGAGTTTTCAATCATTGTATCAAAATTTGCCTTCAAAAGGATTGGGTACTTTCTTCTCTTCAAAATTTAAACGCAGTTGTTTGTATTCATTGGCTTCGTTTTCACCGTCAAAAATTTTAAATAAAACCTTGAACAACATTTAAATTTTTAACACTTTTTTATGTCAAATAACATAAAAAAGTGTTAAATAGTATTTTTACACATAAAATAACACAAATTAAAAAGAAATAGAATAATCATCAATGCTATAAATAAAAATATCAATATGCGTTTCAAAATGGATTATCACCATTTTGAGCCAACTTTATATTCTGAATCCCCTAAGTTGAAATCTTATTTAAAACCTCTTGAAATTAAGATATTCAAAATAAAAAACATAAAAAAACGCAAATAAACATAAAAAAACACTTTTTAACACTTTTTCACTCCATATCGAAATACTCTCTCAGCATTTTTGTCAAGAAGCCCTTGAGGTTATAGCCTTCTTTTGAGATGTGAGCGTCCATCACTTCCCACACTTCAATTGGAATCTCAGCATTGATACGGCGAGTGCCTTTGCTACTTTCGCTCTTCGACAAACCTTTGTCAGTTTGTTTCAAAATATCACTCACTAAATCTTTAGATGTTTGGATATCTACTTTCTTTTTAAATCCAGGTCTTTTTTCTGTTGCCATGATAGAGTCAATAATTTTTGATAATGTTTTCAATTTCTTTTGCCAGATTTTCCATTTCCGCTTTTGCTTTTGGATCGCGGTATTCAACAACGCCTAAGCCTACAGTAGCGGTATCCACATAGGCTACACGGTCTGTTATCATCGTGTTTAAGCGTTGTATGTCAAATTCTTTAACACCCAATTCAATGTCTTTTAAAACTCTGGAATTCGGCTTAATCGAATTGAGTAATACAAACGCCTCCATTTTTTTCCCTTTCATGCGGGCAATATCCTCAATGTCCGTATAGCGTTTGTAGAACAATTCAAAGCCACGATAATCATAAATACTCGGCGCAATCGGAATGATAACGATGTTTGATACCGCCAATACGACATTTGCCAACCGATCCAACTGAGGGGAGCCATCAATAATTACTACATCGTATTTCTCAGCTAATTGGAAAATCCCTGATTCCAATTGTTTTTCTTTCAAACCCACAACGGTAATTTGCTTTCTATCAGCCTCCCGACACGAAGCCCATTCCATAGCGGATTGTTGCTGCTCGTCTGTATCCACTATACAAACATCATAATCAAGATGTGCCAGAGCCACCCCAAGATTGGTTGAAATGGTTGTCTTCCCTACCCCACCCTTCAAATTTGTTATTGCTATAATCATTTTTACGTTTTTTTACACTAAAAAACACATTTTCGCACAAAAAAACATAAAATTTTTCAAAAAATCATTTTATTTGTACTTAGTTTAATAGTTTTAAGAAAAATTTTCAAAAAATAGCTTAATTGCATTTAAGTCTTTAAACTTTTTAATATTTTTCTTTTAGCTTCATCTTTTAATTGATATAACTCCTTGAATATCAATAGATTACAATTTAAAATATTGATAAAAAGGGGACTAAATGTGGTGGTAAAAGGGACAATATGGGGGGTGAAAGGGGGCAATTAGTGGCTAAAAAGGGGACTAAATGTGGGCCAAAAGGGGACTAAATGTGTTTGAAGGGGGATATAATGTGGAGACTATTTCAAAGAGTTTTTTTAAGCATTAAAATAGCCATTTAAGGGTAATTTACGTCTTAAAACAGAGTGTTGACACAGCAAAAGAAAACATATATTCTTAAAAGGGGACAATTTGGGGGATAGTCAAGAATCAAAAAGGGGACATTTTGTGGTACAAAAAGCAAGGTAATTTATGGAACAAACCGAAAATCTATTAGCGAGGCTCGAAAATAGTTTTGTCTTCTCGGCACGATATAAACTCAATGCCAGAGAGCAAAAAATGCTTTTGTACCTCATCAGCAAACTCAATCCGAAGCTTCAGACAGACTTTCATAAGCAAGCTGTAACAATTGCGGAGTTGAAAGATTTATTGACCGCTGATGACAAAAAACACGGGTCTTTTCGCGAACGCCTGCAAGAGAGTGTCAATAATCTGGTGAGTTGCCAAATACAATTCCCATCCACGTTCACGATTGACGGTATACAGTTCAGAAACGTCATCAATTGGTTTCAATATTGCGTCACTAAACAGGATGAAAATGGGCAAGTCTATCTTGAATTTGCTTTCTCCGAAATTCTCAAGCCGTTTTTACTCAACTTGAAAGAATATGTGAAACTCAACCCTGTTGATATTCTCAAGATGCGTTCGGCTTATACGATTCGCATGTATCAGATTTTTAAGGCTGAATTTGACCGCGTAGGGAAACTTAGACAGGCAAAGGTGACATTTACCCTCATTGAGCTCAAAGAATTGCTTGGAATCGAAGATAAGTACAACAGCGGCGATCTTAAAGACTTCCGTAATCGCGTACTCAACAAAATACGCGATGAAGTCAATGAACAAAGCACCAGTATCCACGTGGATTACAACTATGTGAAAACGGGTAAAAAAGTAACGGGCGTGGTTTGGAGCGTATCCGATAAGCTGAGCGACAAACCAACCAAGACCAAAAGAAAAGATGCTGATGCCGAAGACTTTGTGCCTTCTCAAAAAGATACGGCTACGCTCACGCGGGCACAGCTCAAAGCCTTTGAGACGCTGGTCGAGTTAGGCGTGTATGAAGGAATCGCTTTTAAACAAATACTCCCTTCTATTGGTGGCTCTGAGATAGAAGGCTTTGAGGATTTGTTTATTCAAAAAGCGATAACTTTTTTCAAAGGCAAATCCAAAAGAACAGATGCACCAACCTTTGTAAAATGGTGGCATGATTTGAAAGTGTTTGAAGTGGGAAGCAATTTATGGAGTGCCATTACTGAGGGGGTCATTGCTGACAAAAAGAAATTGGAAACTGACAATCCCGAAGCATTTCACAATCGCATGAAAGCCAAAGGCATGTCAGATGCCGCATTTGAAGCATGGTATCGTGGACGTAAAAAAACGTAAATAAGTGATAATTTGCGTTTAAATATGTTTTTTTATGTTTAAATACGCTTATTTGCATTTAAATATGTTTTTACGCATAAAAAAGCGTAATTTTGTGCAAAAATTACTCTAATAAGCCTATTATACAATTAAGAAATAATGGTACGCTATGGAACAAAACAATAAAATTATCCTCTTTCAAGAAAAAGCCATTCGCCGGATTTGGTACAATGAGCAATGGTATTTTTCAATCATTGACGTGATTGAGATATTGACTGACAACAAACGTCCAAGCAAGTATTGGAATGATTTAAAGAAGAAAATAGAAAAAGAGCGTGAAAATGAGTTTTCCGAAAAAATCGGAAAACTGAAATTTAAGGGGGCGGATGGAAAAATGTACCCGACAGATTGTGCCACTACAAAGACAATTTTGAGAATCATCATGTCTATACCATCGCCAAAGGCAGAGCCATTTAAATTGTGGTTGGCAGAAGTAGGGGAGGAGCGAATAGAAGAAATAGAAAATCCGGAATTAGGCATAGAGCGCATCAAAGAAATATATCGAGCGAAGGGATATTCTGAAAAATGGATTGAGACTCGTTTGAAAACGATAGACATTCGCAAAGAACTGACGGAAGAATGGAAGCTACGGGGCGTTAAAGAAGGGCAGGAATATTCTATTCTGACGGCTGAAATTTCCAAAGCAGCTTTCGGTTTAACGCCGTCCGCTTATAAAGACCTCAAAGGATTGGATAAACAAAATCTGCGCGACCACATGACAGATTTAGAACTCATTTTTACAATGCTTGGAGAGGCAGCTACTCGTATTTCAGCCGTCCGCACGGATGCGCAAGGTTTTGAGGAAAATCGAGAATCTGCCTTAGAGGGTGGGGGAGCGGCAGGAAATTCACTCAAAGCATTTGAAATCAATATGAATGTAAAGGTGGTATCTTCTGAAAACTTTTTAAAACAAATTGATGAAGCTCAAAAAAATAATATTTCACCGCCTCAAAAAGAAGATGGTAAAGAGGAATAGGAGCATTTATTCACAGATTTGATTTTACTTTTAAACCCCACTCTGATTAAAAACCGACTGCATCACACGAGCTGTTACCAACCGCAATAAATCATCTTTGAACTCTTTATTATCGAAGAACTTTTTCATCAACTCTAAGTTACCGTTATTATAGCCGATTATTTCGCTTCCCAACACTTTTTCAATGGTTATGGTGGCATTGTCGGGCGTGTGCATGACAGCGTCTATAACGTCTTTATTTTGAGCAACATTGGCTTGTATATTTTCTACGGTTTGATGCACTTTGTCAATATCCTCAAATTCATCTTTATATTTATTGTTAAAAGACTGAATAATATTCGACAATCTATCCATTTCCACTTCTTTAGTGCCGCCGCGCATTTCTGTTGGAATCGGTTTGAGGTCTTCACCTTGTTCCATCACCATAGAAATAGTAGCTTGTAATTGCAAGCGATAACTATCCATATCAATGTTATTCAAGATGCCTTTTGCCAAATCTACTGAGGGGTCGCTCCCGAGTTTGTTTTGTAGATGATTGAGGAAAATATACAGCCGTTCCATGTAAGCGTTTTGAATTTCTACGATTTGAGAAAGGAAAACATAAAGGCGCACATACGTTTTTACCTTTGCTCTAAAATCCATTTGCTCATCTTCCGACAAAGTTTTTTGAAATATATCCGTTGAAATATTCAATAAACTGTGCAATTGGTCAATGGGCTCTCCTGCCAATATTTTATTTGAAAACGCTTCCACTTGCTCACGGTCATACACTTGAAAAGCGTCCAAAGCATCTTTCAAATCATACAATTTATTCGGGTCAGTGGCTTCGCCCAAAATAGTGCTTTCAAAATAGGGTTTGAATGCTTTTTCAATGTCTTCGGCTTCGTTGGCGAAGTCCAAAACGAAGTTTTCTTTTTTCAACGGATGGCTGCGATTGAGCCTTGAAAGGGTTTGAACAGCATTCACACCGCCCAATTTTTTATCAACGTACATCGTATGCAGCAACGGTTGATCGAATCCCGTTTGGTATTTATTCGCCACAATGAGAAAACGATAATCACTTTTTTCAAATTCAGAGGGTATAGAATTGCTTGAAAAACCGTTCAAGTTGGCTTCGGTTTGCCCATCAATGTCGCCTGAAAAGGCTACAATCGCTTTATACGGGCTATTGATGCTCTTCAAATAGGCATCAAAAGCCTTTTTATATTCCACCGCATTTTTTCTGGAACTTGTCACCAACATCGCCTTTGCCAAGCCGCCCATGCGTTTGGCTTTCACCACGCTGTCCATAAAATGCTCAATGGCTGTAATGGTTTTCTTTTTGATGGCATGTTCGTGGCTTTCGACGTAGGTACGAAGTTTCTTTTCCGCTTTCTTTTTATCATATTCGGGGTCATCCTCTATTTTTTTGAGTAAAGCGTAATAGCTTTTATAAGTCGTGTAATTTTGTAAAACGTCCATGATAAAGCCTTCATCAATGGCTTGTTTCATCGAATATAGATGAAAAGCTTTGAACTTTGTTTTATCCCCCTCAGTATAAGGCACGCCGAAAAGCTCCAAAGTCTTGTTTTTAGGCGTGGCAGTGAAGGCGAAATAACTGGCATTGGTCAGCAATTTTCGAGATTTTATCAAAACC
>JAYUUR010000261.1:0-4373 GCA_043754475.1 Saprospiraceae bacterium
GGTCGCAGCTTTTGGCTCATCGATGATTTGACGCCTTTGCATCAAATTAATAGTGAAATGGCTACGAAAGATGTCATTTTATACAAACCCATGCCGACTTACCGCATGGCAGGAAGTTCAAAGAGAAATGCTAAATTGGAAGGCGAAAACCACCCAAATGGCGTCATTATTCATTATTTTATTAAAAAATGGGATATTAATACAAAGGTTAGAATTGATATATTGGAAAGTGATGGCGATTCTGTTCGCTCTTTCTCTAATGATGGAAAAGATAGAAATGTCAGCCCATTATCAGGCAAAGCAGGTGGCGATCGGATGGTGTGGGATATGCGCTATATGGGCTATAAAACTTTCCCCGGCATGGTGTTTTATAGCTCGCCCAATCAAGGACCTAAAGCCGTGCCAGGCAAATATCAAGTCAAAATAACAGTGGATGGACAATCTCAAACGCAGGAGTTTGAAATCCTAAAAGACCCACGTTTGAAGGTTACATCTGAAGATTTTCAAGCCCAATTTGACTTCTTGATGAAAGTTCGAAACAAGGTGTCAGAAGCCAACGAAGGCATTATCAATATCCGTAAAATCAAGCAGGATTTGACTTATTTGAAAAATAAAATGGGGGAGGAAGAGAAAAATAAAGACATTAATGATGCCATCAAAAAGTTTGATGATGAACTCAAAACGATAGAAAATACCATTCATCAAACGAAAAATAGCAGTGTTCAAGACCCGCTTAATTATGGTATTAAACTCAATAATCGCCTCGCCCACCTCATGTCTGAGCAAGCGCAAGGCGATTTTCGACCGACTCAACAAGGCGAGGAAGTTCGCACGAAACTATCTCAAATGGTGGATGAAGAATTAGGCAAATTGAAAAATTGTATTGACAGTAATTTAAATCGCATCAATCAAATGGCGAAGGAAAAAGGGGTGTTGTTTGTGAATTAAGCACCCCCTCAGTATTTAGATCATTTTAAACAAAAAGTTGCTGAATGAAAGCATTTCAATCAGCAACTTTTTTGTTTAAACTCAAAATTTTCACTTTTCACTATAAACTTTTCACTAAATTAGTATTTCACCATCACTTTCGCCCCTTTCTTAGCAATAGATTTAAAAATGGCTTCAATAATCTTCATATCTTTTAAGCCTTCTTGTCCATCCATTTTTGGGTCGGGTTTATTATTTAAAATACAATCGGCGATGCCATCCATTTGTAGCGTTTGATGCGTCACGGCGGGTTGATCAATAGCACCTTTATTTGTTATACCCTTCAAAGGTCCGTAGCCGTAGCAAGGAGCGAGTTCAGCAAAACCTTTGTCACCCGATACACGCAACATTTCAGGACTATTAAAATTATAAGTCGTTGCACAATTGGCGACAATGCCACTTGGGAAGCCCATTTGCCAAGTGATGGTTTCATCCACTTCTTTAAATTTCACCAAATCGGTTTTGGTTTCGTTTGCCGACACCCAGATGGGGTCTTCGCCAGTACCATATCGGGCACCATTAATACAATAAATACCGACATCCATCATTGCGCCGCCACCTGCCAAAGCCCGTTTCAAACGCCATTGAGTTGGGTCGCCAATTTTAAAGCCATTAGCCGTATTCACGAACATGATTTTACCTAATTCGCCCGACGTCCGTAGTCGTATAAGCTCTTGTGTAAAAGGTTCAAAATGCAAGCGATAGCCGATATACAGCTTCACTTTTGCTTTTTCACAAGCTGCAATCATCTCCACAGCTTCTTTCACTGATACGGACATGGGTTTTTCACAAAGTACATGCTTACCAGCTTTGGCTGCCCGCAAGGTGAATTCATGGTGCATAGAATTGGGCAAAGTGATATAGACCAAATCAATATTCGGATTGTCTATAATTTTATCAAAATTTGAATAATTATAACAATTTTCCTTAAAAATACCATAATCAGACTGCCATTTCTCCAATTTTGAAGGCGTACCTGAAACGGCGCCAACCAATTTAGCTTTTTGACACTTTTTCATGGCTTCAGCCACGCGTGTCGCATAACTGCCCAAACCAATCAAAGCCACGCGTAGAGGCTTGTCATCCAAAGGCATTTGATTAAAAACAGTGTTGTCAGAAATGAGCGGCAACATAATAGAAGCAGCAGTCATTTTTTTGAGAAAATCGCGGCGAGTATTCATAGTAATTGTCATGATGAGTGATGAATGATGAAAATGAATTTTTTTTACTGTCAAAGTTAAAAAAAAATTACATTTATGCTAATCTTTCCTATGAAGCATCCTATTTTATAATGCATCAAGTCAAATAATATTAGCATAATAATTTTGAATTTATAATATAATGAAATATTTTTGGTGGATATTTGCTCTAAAATTAATATATTTATCATGACCTGCCTTCTATTTTCAACTCAAAATATCTATGCCTTACTCACACCTTTAGCCTTGTTTTTCATTTTGATTGAAATTGGCTTGTGTCTGTTGTATAAAAGAAATTATATCACCTTCTCGGAAGCCATCGCCAATTTCGGCACTGCCATTGGCAACCAAACGGTGAATGTCTTGATTGCAGCGGGGGTATATGTTATCTACGGCTATTTGTGGGATAGCTACCGCTTTATTGACAATATCCCGATGACGTGGTACAATTGGCTGCTTTTGCTTTTAGGCATTGATTTTATCTTTTATTGGGTGCACCGCTGGGGACATGAGGTCAATATTATGTGGGCAGCACATTCGCCTCACCACAGTGCGGAAGAAATGAACTTTTTTGTAGCCTTACGCGCCAGTGTTACGCAGCGATTATTTTCATTTATGTTCTTCTGGCCACTCACCATTATTGGTTTCAAGCCTTTTGATATTTATATGATGACAGCTATCCATCTGTTTATATCCTTTTTGCACCACACCGAGTTTATTCCAAAACTGTGGCGATGGATTGAGTTTTTTTTTACAACGCCTTCGCATCATCGCGTACATCATGGCGTCAATTTCAAATATTTGGATAAAAATTACGGTGAATTTTTAATTATATGGGATAGACTGTTCGGCTCTTTTGAAGAAGAAACGGATAAAGTCGTGTATGGCATGTACAGCCATCCGCAAACGTGGAATCCCATTATCATCAATTTTCACTACTACAATATGCTTTGGAAAGATGCTGTAGCGGCTGATAATTGGTGGGATAAAATCCGCATTTGGTTTATGCCTTTAGGTTGGCGTCCAGCCAATTTACCGCCAAAGCCCCCTCTTGTTGAAATAACAGTACAAAACCAACAGCGTTTGATGGTCAATCCCTTGCCTTTTTCTAAACCTTATCTGATATTGAGTGCCATATTCGGCGTTGGTTTAATGATGTTAATTATCAGCCCACAAACGACATGGAATAATTTTGAACGCATCATCGGCAGCATTTTATTATGGCATTTAATCATCAATTGGAGTGGTATTTTAGAATCAAAACGGTGGACTTTTGCTTCGGAAATGATTAGAATCATCATAACAATCCCTATTTTGATAGTCTTTAGTAGTCTGGTGGATAAGCCCGTTTGGTTGGCTGTGTTGATAGTTTATCATCTTTATTGTGTGTTTTGGACAGTGAAATATTTTAGATCAAAAAGTTGACCCCCTCAGTATTTTAAGCATAATTTCATTAAAAATCAATTGAATCAATGAAAAAGGCATTTTTATTTTAAATCATATTTTAACCCCCACATAATTATGCGGCGACAGGGCGCGCAATTCCTCTTTTACATCTTCCGAAACCTCCAATTGTTCTATAAAATTGCGGATGCTTTCTTTGGTAATGCCGTCTTGACCACGCGTCAATTGCTTCAAGGCTTCGTAGGGATGCGGATAATTTTCACGGCGAAGGATGGTTTGAATGGCTTCCGCAACGACAGCCCAATTGGATTCCAAATCGTCATATATTTTTTGTTCATTCAAAAGCAATTTGTCAAGACCCCTCAGTACAGACTTCAACGCAATGAGGGTATGAGCGAAAGGCACGCCTACGTTGCGTAAAACAGTCGAGTCTGTTAAGTCGCGTTGCAGCCTTGAAATGGGTAATTTCTCTGCCAAATGAGCAAATATGGCGTTGGCAATGCCTAAATTACCTTCTGCATTTTCAAAATCAATCGGATTTACCTTATGTGGCATCGCTGACGAACCGACTTCTCCGGCAATGGTTTTTTGTTTGAAATAATCCATCGAAATATACGTCCAAATATCTCTACAAAGGTCAATCAAGATGGTATTGATGCGTTGAATGGCTTGAAATAAAGCAGCGAGATTGTCGTAATGTTCAATCTGAGTGGTATAAGTCAAGCGTTCAAGCCCGAGATATTCTTCTACAAAATCATTACCGAATGCCATCCAATCAATAGT
>JAYUUR010000262.1:0-13265 GCA_043754475.1 Saprospiraceae bacterium
ACTTGCAAATAATAGGTCGTATTGGCTCTCATATTACCCGCATCAACTCGAAGCGTCCGAGTATTGGCGCCCGACACTTGCGTTTGACAATATTCTTCAAAAAGCCCTACGGAGCAATCGCCGATGTATAAAGCCACTTGTGGGTTTTTTATACTATCAAATGCATTGACTCCCGCAATTTCGATTCGGAAATTTTGAGCACCTGTAGCTGGCGTCTTGAATGTAAACCAAACATCCTTGAAGGCGCGTAGTCCATTAAAACAAGTCGGATGTGGGGAGTTAGGCAGTCCACTCGCATCTCTTGCGCCTATATTGGTGTAAACAGTTCCCGGACAAGCATCACTTAATGCGTTGATACTGAGGGGTATTGCTCCCGCACATACATCATTTGCAGGTGCTTGCGCAATAGCCAAATGAGCGAATGAAAAGGAAATAAGGACGGCAAAAGTGAGTTTTATACGGTAAAAATGTGTTTGTAAAAACATATTAATAGGATTGATATTAATTTATTATTATTTACGTCAAAATAGCTTTTACACTGAGGGGGTCATTCTTGAATCACTCAATTACAACAATTTTTATTCTGCTGTATCGGAGGGCATTTCACTGTTCCATAACTACAATAAACGCAGCAATCACCTTCTTTGGGCTTCAACACTGTTTTACAATTTTCACATTCGTAAAAGTATTGACAAGCATCCGTCGGCATTGTTTCTTCTTTTTTAAATCCGCAACTTGGACAAGTGAGAACGGATTGAAGTATTAAAGTCTCCATTATTTTATTATTTTATATTCTTCCGCTTGATAGCCTGTATGACCTATGGCTTGCTGAATTTGATTAATATTAACTTGTTTCGGGTCAAATTCCACGATTGCATTATTATTGGCATAAGATGCTTTGACACTTTGTATCCCCACTAATTTATTGACCTCGCTTGTTATATGGTGCTCGCAACTTTCACATGTCATGCCATCGACTTTAAATTCAACTGATTCAACATGGCTATATTTTACTTCATTCTTTTGAGTTGCTGCTACAAAATTGCTTGAAAAGTAAGGAAAAGCGGTCAATAAAATGGCTAATGTGGTTACTACGCCTAAGAACAATTTGCTTTGCATAAAACTGCTTTTTTTACTCATATCAATCTCACAACAATCAGCAATTTTAGGTTGTGGTTTCATTTTTTGATACCATGCAAAGCTCAATAATAAAACAGTAGAGCCTATTAAATAAGGTCTTATGGGTTCTATCCATGAAAAATTGGATACCAGTCCACTTGTTCCTGCCAATAAGGTTAATATTGGTGTGATACAACAAAGCGAACTCGCTAATGCTGTCAAAATACTTAATCCGATGACCGATTTCTCCTTTTTCATTTTTATTTAATTATCATTTAATAAACCTATAAAGTTTTAAAAAACCTTATAGGTTTGTAATAAGTGCTAATTAATAGATAATTCCATTATGTTATACGTATAAATAAACGCAATTGGTTGCGCCTCACATAGAATTAATCACTCTTTCATAGTAACCAACACTTTATTATCGTTCATCAAAATAGCCAATTCTCCTCTTTCATTCAGCCATTTTATCATTGCATCGCCGAGAAACTCCCGTCGCCAATCTGATGACGCTTGGCTGAAAAGGTTTTCACCCGGCTGCGCGTATGTCAAATCTGATTTGTTCAAAACAAGCGAGGGTGCAACGCCACTGTCCATACATTTAAACTTTACTAACACATGCAACAACTCCATCGAAATATCCTTTTTAGGGTCTTCTTTGCCAAGCGGTGGCAAGCGTTGCAAAATTTCTAATTCCTCTTCTGTCGCTTTTTTTTGATATAGACTCTGAAAGTTGAGCCAATGCTGTTCAATAATTCTATCGGGTATAATCCGACTATCTAAAAGGGCTTGTTTACCGGCGTCTATACCCCTCAGTATCGGGGCAATAAACTTAGCGGGCAGTATCATTTCCTTTGAATAATTGAGGCGTTGCGCTTCCGTCCGCCGCCATTCATAAAGGCGCAATAAAAAAAGCTGTTTATGCTGCTTCACATTTTGCATCATCGTATTCATCAAAGCCTCACGGTGCGGATCGCGGGCATAATACTGAGGGGTCTCCCACCGCTGTATTTCCGATTCTACCCACGTCGTGCGTTTGGTTTTATTCAAACGGCGCGTGAAATTTTTATACAAATCATGCAAATGCAAAACATCGCTCAAGGCATATTCCAACTGCTTTCTTTTCAACGGACGGGCTTCCCAATCCGTTGCCGCATAGCCTTTATCGAGTGTTACATTCAGCTCTTTTTCGACCAATTTGCCATACGATGTCGGGTAGCCATGTCCAATAAAACCGGCGGCAATCTGTGTATCAAATACATTTCGAGGTATAGTACCCCAGTTTTGATTTAAAAGACGGTAATCATTTTCTCCTGCATGGGTCAATTTAAGTATATTTTCATCTTCAACAAGTTGTAAGAAAAAACTCAAATCCTCTATTTTAATTGGGTCAATCAGATAAAAACCTTTTGGAGACGCCACTTGTATCAAGCATAAAAGGGTCTCAAAACGGCGTTCTCCAATGAATTCCGTATCCAAAGCTATCCATTCAACGTGCTTATTGGTTTCATAAAAATCTTGAAGCGCATCAGGTGTTTCTACAAGGGTATATTCTAAAGTTGTTGACATAACTATCGTTTGGTTATACTGCCGATTCTAAATTTTATATCTTGTAAAAGTAATCATTAAACTTAATTTAAGAAAAAAATAATCTGATTATTTTATGTTTCTCCCTACTTTCGCTTTCAAAAAATACATGATTTATAATCAAGATAATATCAGCGAATTCGAGCAGGCTGCTTCAAATAAATACGCTGAAAATAAAAAAGCCTTAGAACGCCTGAAAATAAAGAAGGGAAAAACAGTAGATGAAGCGTTCCACGCGCTACATGAAGCTGTTTTTGAAGAAACGGATTGCCTCAAATGTGCCAATTGTTGCAAAACCACCAGCCCTATTTTTACCGATAACGACATCGAGCGCATAGCTAAACACCTTAGAATTCGACCTGCGGATTTGATTGAAAAATACCTCCATTTGGATGATGAAAACGATTATGTTCTGAACTCTTCCCCCTGCGTTTTCCTTGATGCCTACAATTATTGCACTATTTATGAAGCCCGCCCGCGCGCCTGTAGAGAGTATCCACACACGAACCGTAAAAATATGACCGGTATTTTGAAATTAACTTTAGCGAATACAAAAGTCTGTCCCGCTGTTTTTGAAATTGTGGAAAGGTTGAAGAAGCTGGGGATTTAGTACCCCCTCAGTATTTTGGCAGTTTTTAAGCTCTAAATTTATTAGATAGTAGCTAAATCAATAAAAGCCAAGTCTAAGTAAATACCGTCTAAATGATGAAAATCTTTATCGGTTGTAAGTAAAGGAAGCTTTAAAACTGAAGCTGTTGCAGCTATCCATAAATCATTCTTACCCATGCTTCGAGCGGTTATATCAAGAGGTCTTGTTATTAATTTACCTTGACTAAACGCATCTACTTCAGCATATGCTTCAATAATTTCTTGAACATGAATATCAGCTATTAAGAATTTTTTGAGCAAAGATTCTAAAGCAGTCTTTTTGGATGCGCCCCAATGTCTTTGTAAAGCAATTGACCGTAATTCCCCTTCTGTCACAACAGAAATGATAGAAGTTGCAGAAGCAGCTAATGGATTAAAAGTGGCATCAATGGAGTGAATACGTGTATCTTGCCGTATGTAGAGCAGTAAAACATTTGTATCAACTAAGAAACGTGTCATGATGTTGAAAGGGCTAAAAGTTCTTCAATCGGGTCTTGAATATCCAATTCAGTAACAAGTTTATCAAACGCGGCACGGTCAAATCCTTTATAGTTTTGCTCATGTATCAAGTCTTCAACGGTTATCTTTTCTCTAACTGGTTTTACAACACGGTATAATAAATCATTATCCTTAGAAATACTTTCAAGCATTTCTTTTACCCGTTGCAAAACTGCTTCGTTTTGAATACCCACTATTTTAGCGAATATTTCATATTTTAAGGCTTCTATTGTCATCTATCAATATATTTTAATTGTATTTACAAAATTAGGCTTTTTCTTTGAAATATAATACCCCCTCAGTATTTGGAGTGTTTTTATTGTACTTGCCTATTTTTACAAGTTTTCAAAATCACATACCCTACAACGCCAGCCGTAATAGATGCCAATAATACAGCTATTTTTGAATTCACAATGACAACATTATTATCCGTAAATGCCAATAAAGTGATAAAAATAGACATTGTAAACCCAATACCTGCTAAAAATCCGACGCCTATCAAGTGCTTTTTAGAAATATCTTCAGGCAATGTACAAATACCCCAATAAATAGCGGCTAAACTAAAAGCCACTATGCCCAAGGGTTTACCCAGAACGAGTCCTAAATAAATACCTAAACTGTTATTACTCCATAAATTTTGAGTCCAATCGGTAGAAAATACAATGCCTGTATTAGCGAGTGCAAAGATGGGTAAGATGATAAAAGCGACAGGATAATGCAAATAATGTTGAAGATTGAAAGAAGGTGAATTTTCATCGCCACTGCCAAAAGGGATAGCAAAAGCCAATAAAACGCCCGTAATAGTAGCATGAATACCTGAATGAAGCATACAATACCACATGCCGACGCCTAAAATCAAGTACATCCAAATCCTATAAATTTTGAGCCGATTCATAACCAACATGATAGCAAATATGCCCATCGCCCCTAAAAAATAAGACAAATAAAAACCTTTTGAATAGAAAAAAGCTATGATTGCAATAGCACCCAAATCGTCAATAATAGCTATAGCTGTTAGCAGTATTTTGAGAGAAACAGGCACTTTATTGCCTAAAAGCGATAAAATGCCTAAGGAAAATGCAATATCGGTAGCTGTTGGAATGCCGATACCTTGTTGAGTAGCTGTATTATAATTGAAAAAAGTATGAATTAAAGCGGGTGCCATTATCCCACCAATGGCTGCAATGAGGGGTAACAAGGCATTTTTGAAAGTTGAGAGCTCGCCTACATAGATTTCTCTTTCAATTTCAAGACCGACCAAAAGAAAAAAGATGGTCATTAAACCATCATTTATCCAAAATTCAAGGGGTCTGTTGGCAATATCGGTATGCCAAAAATGTAAATATTGTTCGCTAAAACTTGAATTAGAAAGTAGTAATGAGAGAGCTGTACAAAAAATGAGGATAAATCCCGATGTTTTTTCACTTTCAAAAAACTCTTTAAATAGTACTGTTAATTTCATAAATTATAAATGTGAAATTTCAACGCATCAAAGTGACATCTCCCTTTTGCATCAAAACATGACCATCTGTCGTGACGAATTCGATGAAATAAACAAAAACATCAGGCGAGAGTGATTTGTTGTTAAAACGCCCATCCCAAGCATATTTTGATACTTCAGTTAGAGTAAAATTAGTCGCACTATAGACGATATTGCCCCAACGGTCGAATATGCTGAATTGATTGACTTTAGCGATATTTTCAGAAGGAAAAACGGATAAGGTTTCATTAAAAGAATCGCCATTCGGAGAAAAAGCGTTGGGTACAAATACCTCATAGCAGTTTTTAATATCCACTTTGAGGGCATCGGTTGTTTCGCCACATTCATTGCTCGCTTTGACGGTATAAATGCCTGTTTCTCGTACTTGAAATGTATTTTTATCTGAATTATCCTGCCATTGATACGTGGCTTCACCCTTGACGCCACCACTCAGCAGCAATGATTTTCGACCTAAATCTTGACAAATAATCGTGTCTTTTCCTAATTCAACAATAGGTATTATTTTAAAACGCAAGTCAAAATTATGGCTCACATAACACTTACCGTTATTCGCTAAAAGATTATAACTGCCTGATTTTGAAACAGTTAGCACTGAATCAGTCACGCCTGTACTCCATTTATAAAACTTCGCCCCTCGCAGCTTTCCACTGATTCTATACTGAGGGGTACATATCACGGTATCTAAAATCTTCCCTTGCCTTTTATCAAAAATAGCCACATCAATAGTGTCTCCTGCAATGCATTTTCCAAAACTTACCTCTACGCCATAAATGCTTTCATTCACCACATTGAGGGTCGGTCTTGTAGAGCCGTCTGTCCATTTATAGCTGTACAGGATGGATAATTCTGCTTGCAATTTCAAGGTATCGCCTTTACATATAGCAGTATCTGCTCCTAAATTCACAATCGGCGGCGATAAAGTGAGCACATAAACAGTATCATAATTAACACATTGCCCAGTCGAAACGATAACGTTATACCTACCAGAATCTCGAACGGTGAGGGTGGCTGTTGTATCATCAGTATTCCAATAATAGGACAAAGCGGAGGGCGTCGAAGCATTGAGAAAAGAACTATCCCCTTGGCATATTTTGACTGTATCAGGCAATGAATTATAAGATTTTGAACCATCTCGGATAATCATATTGCCAGAGTTTGAGCATGAATTTGAGTCAGTAACAGTCACTGCATAAGTGCCAGGTGTATTGACTGAAATTTGATTAGTCCTTTCATTGGTTGACCATTGAACCGAGCGGAAATTGCCTTCAACAAATATGGCTGTCGAACGCCCATTGCATACATACGGAACGCCCATGATATCCGCATTGGGTAATGAATGGACTGTAACGTTGATAGTATCTGAAAATGATTTGCTTAGTGAGTCAGTAACAGTCACTGAATAACGACCGCTTGCTCCTGCTCTAATATTTTTCAAAGTAGAGCCGGTTGACCATAAATAAGTTGAATAGCCATCGTTAGCGGTCAAAGTAGAGGAATCACCTTGACAAATAGAAGATTGCCCATTGATAATGACCACTTTTTGAGCGTATGCTGTATTGCCAAAAGGGGCGAAAATACTGAGGGGTATGATGGCTAAACATACTAATAGATTAAGATTGGCTTCCATTGTAGTGACTGTTCGATGAAAAAATTGGTGTCCTTTATAAATGGAACGACTTTATTGATTTGATTATTATAAAAAACATATTTGATAATTTTTTTTAACACTTTTCTTTAATGGGACAATTAGATAATAGATAGTAAATGCTGATATTACACAGGTAGGTTCAGCGCACCTCAATATTTGTAGAAATCGGAACAACCCATTTATTAAGGTGCAGAGCACCGACACCTAAAAAAATGATATTTCGGTGCTCTGCACCTTACGAAACATTGTTTGGGTATTGGCTACAAATATTTTGCGGCTCTGCCGCTTGCGCAACATTAGTTAAATGGTCAAAAACAGGTTTTATACTGAGGGGGTAACTATAAAAGCGGTTAAAGTAAAAGCCCCTTTCAAACAAGATGCTTGAAAGGGGCTATATGTGAAGTAAAAATTTTGAAATTGTATCAAAAAAATTTTACCCTTAAATTTAAATTTTTATACTTTCTCCTTCAACGTTTTCTTTTTGCTCCCCCCCTCAGTCGTTTCAGATTTATACTCTGAAAGTTCAAGGTTTTTAGAGAAGTCCATCATAACCGGAGCAGCGATGAATATCGAAGAATAAGTACCTGCTAATAAACCAACAAATAAGGCAAATGCAAAACCTTTGATACCCGCGCCCCCTACAATAAAGAGGATAAAGGTGACCATCAAAACAGTTAAAGACGTAATAATTGTACGACTTAATGTAGAGTTGATACCATCATTGATGACACTTGCCATCGGTTTCTGAGTGTATTTACGCATATATTCGCGAATACGGTCATAAACGATAACCGTATCATTGATAGAGTAACCTACAATTGTCAGCAAGGCTGCAATGAAATCTTGATTAATTTCCATGCTCCACGGCACAATTCCATGAAAAATAGTGAATATTGAGCAAGTAATAAGCACGTCATGCACCGCAGCGATAACGATACCGAGAGAATATTGCCATCTGTTGAAACGAATCAAAATATAAATACCAATAATCAAGATACCAAAAATGGTTGTCCAAATGGAGCTTGATTTGATGTCATCAGCTACCGTTGGTCCTACTTTGACAGAAGATTTGATATGCGTAGAATTAGCATCATGATTTTTAAATTTCTCATAATCTAATTTTCCACCAGAAAGGCTATTAATACCATCAAATAATTTCTGAGTCACCTTTTCTTGAACACCTTCTCCCTTTTCAGTAATCATATAAGAAGTAGTCACATCAAAAGTATTGTCGCTATTAACTGCTTTTACAATAGTAGATTGACCTTCAAATGACTTGGTAAGCGCATCGCGCAATTGATCAACACTAATTTTTTGATCCGCTGCTACTTCAAACTTATAACCACCTTTAAAATCTACACCCAATTCAAATCCGCGTACGAAGAAACTAACCACGCCCGCTAAAATGATAACTGCGGAAGCGAGGTAAGCCTTCTTGCGCAAAACCATCCAATCCCAATGAATATTTTTGAAAGCACCTTCACTGAATTTAGCAAAGAAACGAATTTCATTTCCTCTACCAATCCACCAATCAACAATCAAACGGCTAATTAAAATAGCTGTGAAAAGGGTAAACACTACACCGATTGCTAATACAACACCAAAACCTTTGATAGGTCCGATACCTTTCCAAATCAATACAACCGAAGTTAAAAATGCCGTTAAGTGACCATCAATAACCGCCGACATAGAATTTTTAAAACCATCGGATATAGCCTGTGTGGTGGACTTTCCCTCCGCTAATTCCTCTCGAATCCGTTCATAAATAATGACATTCGCATCTACAGCCATACCCATTGTCAATACGATACCTGCAATACCCGGTAATGTCAATACAGTACCATAAGATGTCAATGCGCCAATAATTAAAAATAAATTTAAGAACAAAGCAATGATTGAGATTAAACCACCTGTACTATAATAAATACTCATGAAAAGTAAAATAGACAAGAAGGATAATCCTAAAGCCATCAATGAGTTGTTGATATTTTCTGCACCTAAAGAAGGTCCTACAACATTTTCTTGAATAATTTCCGCTTTAGCAGGTAATTTACCTACTTGAAGAATACTTGCTAAATCCTGTGCTTCTTGTACTGTATAACTCCCTGTTATGGACGAACGACCGCCCGTAATTGGATTAATAACGCGCGGAGCCGATACCACTTCATCATCCAAAACAATCGCTACCTCACGATTATTGTCTTGTGCGCACAAAGTCGTTAAAGCTGCCCATTGTGCTGCACCTGTATTATCCATTTGAAGTGAAACCTCAACACCGCCACCGCCTTTAGTATCAGAACTTTGCGCTCGTGCTTCAGTCACCCGTTCACCATCTAAAGCTGGACCGTCTTTGCCTGCCGATTTTTTCACCGCATATAATTCGTAAGCACCCGACGATTTGCCCGTAGCATCTTTAATAGGGTCTTTTGACCATTTAAAGACCATTTCACGTGGAAATTTTGAAGCAATTTCAGGTTGTTGCAAGTATTTCATAACAAGTTCTCGCTTGTTCTTTTCAGCAATACCCACTACAGCCGGCGATAAATTGCCACCGTTAGGGCTTAAAACTGAAAATAATGGACCTGCAACTAAAGAGGCTGTATCTTTTACTGCCGAAGTATCGACAGTACCTTCTTGTAAAGCTTTCAAAGTTTTATCAGCATCTACCAAAGCATTACCCAATTGTGGGTCATTGATTCGATAGACTTCCCAAAACTCCAATTTAGCAGCTCTTTGCAAAAAATTACGCGCACGCTCAGGATTATCAATACCTGGCAATTCAACTATAATAATATCGCGACCAGCATCTAACGAAACGTTAGGTTGAACAACACCTAACTTGTCGATACGGCTTTTCAAACGCTCAAAAGTTTCTTTTACCGTTTCGTTACCTTTCCGACGAATTAGCTCTTGTACTTGTGCATCAGATGATTCGATATTAATCTGACCTTTCAATGACTCATTGCGGGCAAAAATGCTCGCTAATTTGCCATCACCTGCCAGTTTTTTATATTCCTGTACAAATAGGGTGATGAAATCGCCTTGCGATTTCGTTTGTAATTTGGTAGCATCCTCAATCGCTTTTTTAAAATTGGCATCTTCATTATTACTGCTGAGTGCTAAAAGGAAATCCTTCAAATCTACTTGCAATAATACACTCATACCACCTTTCAAGTCAAGACCTAAAGCCAATTGCTTGGATTTCAAATCCTGATAGGTATAGCTACCCAAAAAACGATTGGAGAATATTTTTTCACTCGACATTGAATCGAGATAGTGACTGCGCGCCAATCTTTCGGCAGTTGGCTTATCGCCTAAAGCAGCAGCCGATATGTTTTTAGCATATGCGTTTGCTTCTCTTTCCACGCGCATTGTCGGGATGTAGTAAATGAACTGCCCTGCACAAATCAGCAATAGCAAAACGAGAAAAAACTTGACAATACCTTTACTTTGCATTTTATAAAAATTTGATGTTAAATCAGCCCCCCTCAGTATTTCCTATTTTAGATCGGAACCAAAAAAAGTGGCTTCTGGTTGTAAAATTTTTTATATACCTAAACTTTAATTTTGAATCAATTTTGATGTTTTTTAAGAAAAAGTGCTTTACTCATTGAACTTTTTTATAATAAGCCTGATTTGAGGCTGCAAATATACACGTTTTACTTAAAAAATGAATTATTTGTTGCAAAATACCTCTTTTTCTTCTCACCTTTGAACCTTAAAAATAAAATATTAAGTGCTTTAACTCATTTCATTTTACGTCCAATATTAATCTCACCCTGATTTTATGCAAGCAAAAAAATCCTTCGGTCAGCATTTTCTCAATCGCCTCGACATTGCCGAAAGCATTGCTCAAAGTTTGACACATATATATAGTGTACCCCGCGTCCTCGAAATTGGACCGGGTCAAGGCATGTTGACTAAGTTTTTATTAGAAAGACAAAAGGTTGAGCCCTTTGAATTAGTCCTCGTCGAAGCGGATAAAGATATGGTAGCGCATTTGGAAAAAACTTTAGCCCCCCTCAGTAAAATGAGTAAAAAGACAGATACAAGACTCATTTTTGAAGACTTTATGAAGGTCGATTTAAATAAGGCTTTTGATGGAAACGAATTTTGCTTGATTGGCAATTTTCCTTATAATATATCGTCTCAGATTTTATTTAAAATGATTGACAACCGAACGTTGATTCCCGAAATGGTCGGTATGTTTCAAAAAGAAGTAGCGGATAGAGTTGTTTCAACGCCCGGCGGCAAGGTTTATGGCATCATCAGCGTCTTGATACAAGCATTTTATGAAGGGAAAACAATTATAGACGTTGATAAAAGCTGTTTTACACCGCCGCCAAAAGTGCAATCCTCCGTCATTCGCTTGGTGCGGAAAGAAAATCAAGATTTGGGTTGCGATGAAAAATTGTTTAAAAAAGTGGTCAAACAAGCCTTCTCTCAACGCCGTAAAATGCTCCGCAACACCCTCAAACCCTTCTTTGAAAAAGACCCCTCAGTATTAACCGATGTTTTTTATACCAAACGCCCTGAAACCCTCAGCTTAGAGGATTATGTGAAATTGACTCAGCTGATTGAGTCGGTTGCGTAATTATTGGCGTTATATGATTTTTTTTTACAGTTTATACAGTCAAACAACAGCAATTCTCGCTATTAGCGAAAAAAAGATATAAACCTATTCAAGCAAAGGGAAATCGACTTTAATGTCCTTTGCGATGAACCTATAAATGATGTTCATTGACATACAAGGCAACAAATCAAAAACCTGACGGACTTTTTCCCAAAGATTTTTCTTGGTTTTGCAATACTTTAAGGCTTTGTCAAAGGCATTATCCAGTTTTTGGGCAATTTGGTCAGTCAAAAAGGCTAAAAAAGTGAGTAACATAAAATTAGTAGTCAAATTCTTTTTGCCATGCCCGTAAGAATGCTCCAAATGATAACCTTGATTTTTGAGGGTATTGAAAGTTTCATTTTCAATTTTCCAACGACTGCGCCCTACTTCAACCAATTCTTGAATATTCTCTTGGTCAACTGGTAAATCTGTTATCCAAGAACTGTAAAAAGTACGCACACCTTTGGTATTAAATTGTTCGTACTGAAAATAATTAACTTCAATATCTTGGTTTTGCCCATTGAGTATCAAGCCCTTATAGTATTTAGCGACACATTTTTCGCCCTTTTCATTGACCCATTCATGGATTTGAAGGGCATTTTGTGCTTTTAATTTGTCAATTTGAACAAGCACATATCCCTCTTTAATCCCAATGATATAGCGCATATGATACTCATTAAGCAATCGAATGAACGACCCATTGGGGTATAAACCATCCAAAACAACCAATATATCATGGTCTGATGCGGGTAACATCTCCCTAATTGTAGGAATAAGGCGTTTGGCAGCATTGAGTTCACAGTCATTTTTGGTCTCCCCATCTTGCTTCACTATCGCCTCACAAGCCACTGGAAATACTTCCTTGTGCTTGGGATGCGACAGTACGCTTGATAAGGCTTGATGATGATAAGTGACTTTTGTCACCGCTCCTTGTTTATTCTTATGAACTTTGGTCAAACAGTAGTCACAGGGGCATTCATCCGAACTACTGCAATAATGCTCCGTTCCATCTACCAAGACGCTATTATATTTGCCTAATACCTTGTATTGTTTCATAATACCTTCATTCTCAAGCATTTGTAAAGGTATTTTGAAGCAATTTTGAATATCTTTGGGGGCAATACCATCTATCCCCTCTCGCATTCCTGTATCGGAGAATGACCTTATCCCATAGATGCGCTCTAAATTCGCTTCTCGTTCGGCATAATTCGTCCGATATTGATGCAACGAAGGGTCTTTTAAATGAAACATCGAAAAGGCAGATTGTAAATAATCTCCTAACGGTATTCGCGCATTCTTATACCGATGTTCCGCCGCTTTGTCAAATGCGCCTTTTATGCCTTGTATTAACTTATCTATCATCAGCTTTCTCTTTTGACCGCTAAGATAGAAAGTCTATTTTTTTTACTTCCTATTTCTTTTTCGCTAATAGCGAGAATTGCTGATGTAATATTCTACAAATATAAAACACTTATATATTAAATACAATAGGTTAGTGTTTTTTTTAGTCTTAGTCTTAGTCTTCATAGTCTTAGTAAGCCTTTAAGGCGTGTCGACTACGCACAAGTTCTTTGAAATAATGATTATATGAATTATCTTAGTTGGATGTTTACAGAACTAAGAACAAGTATCACGCCTCATGGTTG
>JAYUUR010000263.1:0-4354 GCA_043754475.1 Saprospiraceae bacterium
TATCGGTGTATTTATAAGCCAAACACTCTCCCGTCTTCTCACCACATTCTCAACATCACTTTTATCATTTTAGATTTATTATTTTATGTAAAATATTGATTGTCATTATTTTACATAAAACAACAATGTGGATAAAAATACATATTAAAATTACTCCCCCTCAGTATCTACCCTTAAAATGGCATGGAATTGGATTATTTGTAAGTTGATTTCGCACATGAAGCAGCTATAATTTATGACTATATAAATTAATTTACTCATAACCATTATTTCAAACCAACAATTCCCATGAGGTATTTTTATAAATATTCTTGTTTGTCAGCATTAAGTTTTATGATGGGCGTCTTGCCGTTTATGCTTTCAGGACAAAATAATCTCAAGGTCAACTTTAAGGATGCTGCATCGGCTCCGCGCAATTTGGTCGTCTGTGGCGACGAAGCAACAGTCACTGTTACCGTCAGTACTGAGGGGTTGTCCTCTTCAACACGTCAGAACATCCAAGCGCGGCTCAACCTTTTCAAGGGTGTTGAGCTTGTACGCATAGAGGTAGCAGGCTCGTCAGTAGGTGTTAGCTTGATTGATTTTAGTAATCCTAATCGACCGCTTTTTCAATTACCTAATTTGGCTCCTATTTCAACCTCTTCGGTTGATATTCAATATGTAGTAAAAGTCAATTGTAGTTATACTGATTCTTTAACTTTGAATGATACATTATCAGTCGTTGATAAATGGGATTTCATGTATGATTTAGGGGCATCTTTAGGCGTCAAAGAAAGTGACTTATCTACAGAATATAGAGATGCCTTGAAAGTACCTTCTTTTACAATGTTTGTGAGTAATAATGCACCGAGTGGCGCACGAGTTGGGCAGTGTTACCAAAGAACGACATTGATTAACTATGGTGGTCTTAATGGCTACATAAAAGGCTTTGTTTACACCAATTCACAAGGACCAGGGGTTTCAGTTAAAAATATTACGGTCAATGGGATGATTATTTCCTACACCAAGAACCCTACATTCAATGCAGAAGGTGATACGTTGATTGCTATGATCATACCTGATTCGGTTTTTCAGTTTAATACAATTGGTGCCGGACCCTCTGATGGTGATAGATTATTTGAAACTGATGAAACAGTGACGATTATAGAAGAAATATGTGTAGCGAATTGCGATTTATCTCGAATCAGTACCCATGCTATGTCTTGGGGCTGTGAAGGGCGTTATTGCAATACTATTTCACGACAAGATATTGTTAAATTAGGTCAAGGTTCGGTCAATGTTTCATTTCAAAGCAGTGGTTCTCTCCCAAATACTGAGGGGGGCTATTGTATAAATGGTCGTCAATCGGTGACCTTTACCAATACAGGTGTTGAAGTGGATGCGGGAACAGGCAGTATGTTTGATGTGTCAGCGGGTATAGGTTTGAGCGATTCTTTGAAATTAAAATATGCCGGTTATAACCTCACTTCAATAAAAATTGGCAATCTAAATGTCCCCATTGGTACAAATCCAATCATTGATATAAAAGAAAATCCGCTATTTGCGTCCGACCCTGATGGTCCGGGCGGTTTGAGCGATATAGATGGCGATGGTTTCTTCGACGATTTGGCTGTTGGAGCCAGTTTTCAAGTATCGGTTCAATATGAAGTAGAGTGCAGTGTTTCACTTACAAATAGAGCAGATTTCTGCACCAATGATTTTGATGCAGGATTTAATGCTCGTTTGGATTATACCGACCTTTGTCAAAGTCGGACAACCTATCTTCAACCGCGTTTTTTCAACCCCATCAATTCAAGTGATTATATTGAAAATTGTGTTGACCCTGATGCAAAAACGGATGGCGTGCCTTTCAAAATAATGCACCATCAAGTGCGCAATGTTTTCAATTTCGAGCGCAATTGCAATGGTCAAGAGCTTCTTTTAGTGGCTATTAAAATGCCAGCAGGTGTTACTGCTCTTAGAGATTCTATGAAAATGACTTGGTTTCAAGACAATATGCCATTAGTGAACTTTAATGTATCCAATGATACAGTTTATATGGCATTTGATGCGACTAAAGCGCAATATTTGAATGGTGAATATTTTTCAACATTTGGTTTCAAAGCAGATTGTACGGCTAAACCAGGTTCAACAGCTTTCCCAATAGAAACTGCTTTTTATTGCCCTCCTTGCGATTGCCGCCATACTTGGTATTGCGATACTATAGCTGGCCCGCGTATTCACTATGCATCGCCACCCTGCGTTCCGAATCCAATTTATGATTGTTCAAAAGGCTTACAAACTGTCAGTTTTAAAGCTGAAAGAACCACTTTTGGTTATTTGGATGATACATATTCGACTAAATTGACAGCCAGTGAAGTGAAGACGGATGTGGCTTTGTCTTGCGATTCAATTCGTATGACAGTTAAGAATGTTGTAGGTGCAACGCCAATTGCAGATAGTATTGGTGTCCTTATTTCTTATGATAATATTTCTAAAAACGATTCTAATCGTTTGAATGATATTTTTACTTTTTCAAGAGGTCGTGTTGTTATCACTCATGGCGGTAACACTTATAATTGTATAATTGATAGCTCAAACTTGAGAGCAGTCAGAACAGATACAACTAAATCGTTGTATTTTGACTTACAACCTTGTTTGGCAAGCCTCGGAATTGCACCCCTCAGTATGGGCGACTCTGTGAACTTTGTAGGTGATTTTGCAGTGAATCCTGAAGGTCCTTATAAATATACGTTTGAAAAAGTGCCTAATTTCAGGGCTTACGGTTATTATGTCGAAAACGATTCGTTATACTCTTGCGATAATTATGGTGCATTTTTCAGGGTAGGCAAATCGCAGGCTTTGTTTTCATATCCAAGCAGTTCTAATTTTCCAATAGGATGTAGTGAGGCGAATTTGGAATATAAAATCACTATGTTCAACAATGATTATTATAAATATTTTGGAGAAGAATACCGCCAAGCTGTAGGCGTTGACTCCATTGCGCTTGAATATGATCCTGCTTTTGTCAAAGCTTTTGCAGCGACTGTCGAAATTTCAATTGCTGATCATCCTATTTATGGCAACAGTTTTTTCCCATTGGCTAATTTGGATAGCACGGGCAAATACAAGGCAAGTTTTGATACATTATTAGCAGTCCCTTCTTTGAATCGCTTGACTTCTTATGCATTTAATTTTAGAATTAAAGCTGTTCCAAATTGCGCTACCGTAACAAGTAGCTCCAATGGCGATAACACTTATATAATTAAGCCGACCATTTATTATCGTGACCGCTATTATGCCAGAGATATTGGTGATGGTAGTTGCTCACCTTATTTAAAAGATACGGCTCGTTCTGACAATCAAAAAGTGGTTTATACTTATCCTGCTGAATTAGAATTTACGCCAATCACCAATCCGAGTATCACAATTGTCAATGATACAGCCGATTGGACAGTCAAATTATGCAATAAAAGTGATAAAGGCAGTGCTTCCAATTCATGGATTTCAATAGTGCCAACATCCGGAGCAACAAATTTTAAAGTTTTAACGGTTACAGATATTACCAATAATTTAAGTCCTATCAATCATCAAGTGCGGTATTATCCAACGGATTCTACTAAAGCATTCGCTTATATCAATGGCGTTTCAGAGGTTTCACCTTCAAAAACGATTGATGATGTTTGTAATGTGGTGAGGGTAACGGCTGTTGTGAGAGAGTGCGGCACAACGAATGTGGATTTGCGAACAGGCTGGTTGTGTGCATTGCCTTCCGATTCAGCTTGGACACCTACTCGGTATGCGCCTTGTGCTGACTCGGTTATTTATGCTCAAGTGAGAACAGAGAATCCATTCATTGATGCTAATTTTATCAATCAAAATATAGCTACCAAACCGGGTATTTGTGATACAACAACTTTAGAAGTTTTACTGAGAAATACAGATTTAGGTACTGCTTATGACATTAAAACCCGTTTGACAATCCCATTGCAAGGAGCTACTCTTGTTTTGAGCAGCATTGAAGTTGCCTATCCTTCGGGTACAGCATATCAGCTTGTGACGGGTATACCTGCTTATGTAGGGGTCAATCAAAGGGGTCAAAGCTATGAATTTGCTAATTTTGAATACCTAAATGCATTTTTACATCAAAAAGGTTTGAAAGGTTTTAATCCTTCAAGCCCTAATGATTCAAATGAGTTTAAAATCAAATTTAAATTCACCAATGATTGTGATTTCAAAAGCGGCTCTTTAAGCTATTTTACATTTTCAGGTAAAACAGTTTGTAGTACGCCGTCCAATTTTGAAGCAGGAGAATCTTTACCCATCGAAATTCAAGGTGCAACCCTTACTATAGCCAAATCTTATGATGTCAATG
>JAYUUR010000264.1:0-4354 GCA_043754475.1 Saprospiraceae bacterium
TTTTCGTCTTTTTTATAGGTTTTAGTCAGCAGTTGCTCGCCAAATTCAACAGTCAAGTGGTCTTCGTCTGAAAACTCATCATAAAACTCCGAATCCGAAGGCATTGCCTTTAAAGTTTTTTTAGTTGCGCCAATGATAAGGGTTTCATCATCAATCCAAGAAGGGGAGAAGTCTTCCATTTGTTCGGCGAAAGACTCGCTGGAGTAGAGGAATTTATACAACTCCATCAATATTTGACGGTGTTCATCGAGTGTATTATTTTCCTTAGTCGTATAGATTTTATACGCCTCCGTTTCAAGAAACTTTTGGTAATATAGTTTGGTGGTATCTTCTTCAAGACGTCCCGCAATCATATATTTTTTAATGGCTTTGTCGTATCGCCCATTGTTGAAAAAGGCGTCGAGGAGTTCGTTGTGGTAAATCTTTGCGGAAAAGAGCTTGTCTTTTTCCGAAGGGAGGTATTTCGCTCGCCGATTCACGACATCTTTCACAGCATAATGTGCAACTTCAAAAAGTTGGTGCAAATTGAAAAGATACAATTCAAACGTGCGCTTGCCATAGTTTTCATAACGTTGCAAAGCTGCACTGAGCGTCAATTCACTGTCTCTGCTCTTGGCGTAGAGTAGTTGCATGACTTTAATACGGATATTTCTTCTTGAAAGCATTCAAATAACTTTTTACGGGGCAAATATACTCAAAAGAGTGGATTAAGCAAGCCTGTTTGAATTATTTGAATGAGGATTCGTCGGATTTTTACACAGCACCCAAACCTTCTAAAGTATCGTTGATGGCATCAATTTTCTCTTGTGTGATACCGACATCTTCTAAATCTTCCAAATTGTCAGTCAAGTGCTCAATAAGCGAACCTGCGAAAGCAATTAACGATGTTTTCGATTTACAATTTTTCGATGGAGAGCTAAAGGTATCCACCAAAAAATCGCCTTCCATGTTGCGCCCTAAACGAACGAGATAAGGCGCATATTCCATGCAATACCCCCTCAGTTTTTCGCGGCAAACATCTTTATTTGAGGCATGTTGCTTAACAGGCTTAACGGCTTTTAATTGTTTGGCAATTTCTTCGCGGCAACTTTTGAGTTCTGCTACATCTTTTTTGACCGCCGGGCGTTGGTCAAGTACAGCATCTTTGGTTTTAAAAATACCGAGTACGCTGTTAATCATCTTGAGCTGTGCGCTCTTCAACTTGTTAGCATTCATTTTGAATGATTTTTTTTGATTAAGTTAAAAGAATTTATGAAGGTCTGCTCAAGGTGGGTTTGTTTTTGTATTTATTATGAGTAAAACATATATTATTCCAATTTTGTCCGTTGGGGCAACCGTTGGGGCAACCGTTGGGGCAACTCTACGTGGTTGCCCTTAAACAATTAGGGCAACCACGTATTAGGGCAACCACGTAGGGTTGCCCCTACCGGAACATATCATCGTCCCATTTCTGTGGATTATTAATAATGTATTGTGCAATTCGTTCACCCGATGTTTCATTGCGGATAATGTGTTCCCAATAATTGCGTTGCCACAATTTGCCATCGAATCGTTGCCAATCGTGATTTTTCACGCCGCGAATGTATTCATTGGTTGTCATTGTTTTGAACCAATCCATCGCGTCGCCAACAGTGGCATTGTATTTTTTGTTGTGCGGACCGTATTTTTCAGGTGTATCGGGATGCGGATGGGCACCCCAATCCGTAACGGGGGTATCCAAATCGTCATCAGGGCAACCACGCAGGGTTGCCCGTACCGCGCCCAAATCGGCGGCGGATATATTTTCAATAATACAATGAAAATGATTCGGCATCACCACCATTTCATGGCACAATTTATCGGGGTATTTATTTTCCAATTCATCGTACCAACGGACGACCATTTCGCCCGCATCATTCAATAGCATAGCATCTTGCCATTTTCAATTGTGCCAAATAGATGCTTTCTGTGTTGAACACAGACGGTGATGAAATACAGTCCCTCTTGGGCATAGTCATAGCCTCTAAGCCGGATGGAACGGCGGTGGTGTTTGCGTGGGTCATAGTTGCTCATTGGTATGTTGGGGCAACCTTTTGTGGTTACCCTGATTGTTTTGGGGCAACCACTCAGGGTTGCCCGTACGATGATAATTGCAAATTTAAAACAATCAATTGAATTGTTATTACCCCGAACGCATATTTATTTCCCCATATTGTTTGTTTTGGCTATGGGCGTTGGGTATTAGGGTGCCCACGTAGGGGCGCCCCTACGTGGGCACCCCAATCATCACGTCAAAAACCCCAATCATTATTTTTTATCCATAAAATCCTCATCCAAATCGCGCCACATCGTATGATAATGATAAATGCCGCCGTCTCGATTAGAAAACTCGATGATGCACGCCGGACTTTGCAAACGGAAATAATGCAGTTGGGTCACGTCCTCACTGCCCATCCAGACGAAGCGCATGTCGTTGAGGCTGCGGCGGATGCGCTTCATTTTTTCGTCCGCTACTGAGGGGGTCAGGTTTTTTACCCATGATTCGATAAGCCCCACGACCATCGCTTTTTGCTCTTCAGTCAGCTCTAAGAAAGTAACACCTTGCTTCATTTTTACGAAGGGTTCTTTGCCCGTTTGAACCATCACATCAACGTCTTTGGGCAGCTCGCCGAGTCGGGCTTTGGCTTTTAAGGTCGGGCTTAGACTGTTGTAAAGCCCTTTGCCGAGCGTGTCTTCTTCGTACATAATGTGTTTGCCCGCATATTCGCCCGTCGTGACGAGCGCGGGATTGATGCCGACGAACATAGGCGTACACGTGACACCCATTTTTGAAAAGGTCATGTTCAAAGAGATATGGTGCCCTTCAAATTTGAATCCCCAAGTGCCGCCCACGCTCGGCTCTCCAAAAATAGCTGTCCAGTAATTCTGATTGCTGTAACGATTGGCGATGGGATTATTGGCTGTCGTGAGCCTCGAGTGAATGCCTTCATCGTACTCCATGATTAATAGAAATTTCAGATAGCCTTGTTGACTCAATACAGTCCGCAAGAGTGAGTGCACTTTTTGTTTTTGCACATCTGTCAAATCTTTCAGCCAAGCCCCCTTGCGCGTCACTTGTCCATTCGGTAGGTTCGACCATTTTGTTCGATTGGTATCTGCGAAGGTAAATTGCGCTGCGGAGCGTTGGTCAGCTGTCAAAGCATTGAGGAAATCTTTGGCTGCATCCACAGTAGGTTTTTGGTTAAAGGCATTTTGCGCCGATGTTTGAAGTGTAATAGAAATTAGGATGAGAATGAGACATTTTTTCATTGGTAAAAACTTGATTTGTTTATATCAAGCCCCGAATATACAAAGTTTACCCATTACGACAAGCTTGCTACATCACCAAATCTTCACTCTCTTAGCAGGATCGCGCCACATTTTATTAGTCGGATTGACATTGAAGGCTTCATAAAATTCAGGTACATTCACAAAAGGTCCATTGACTCTCAGATTGGCAGGGGCGTGTACATCGGTCATGATTTGCCGAGCCAATCGTTCTTTAGTTTGTTGCGTCATCCAACCGAGCGCGTAACCCATGAAATAGCGTTGGAGGGGCGTATAGTTACCTATCTTTTCACCTTTTTTATATTGCTCCGTTTTTTTAAAAGCTTTCAAACCCAGGACTATGCCGCCTAAATCTGCAATATTTTCACCCAAAGTCGCTTCACCTCTCACATGCATGGTATCCACGGCAACAAATTCGTTGAATTGGTCAACGAGCATCTTTGCCCGCTCAGTAAACTTAATGGAATCTTCTGGAAGCCACCATGCCACAAGATTGCCAGCAGCATCATATTGCCGCCCTTGGTCATCGAAGCCGTGCGTAATCTCATGACCGATTGTGGAAGCCGCTGCATAGCCATACGCCACCGCATCATCTACTTCGCTATCGCTGAAACCGGGTATCATAAAAATAGCAGCCGGCAAGACGATTTCATTATTGGAAGGGTTGTAATAAGCATTGTAGGTCTGCGGCGTCATATCCCATTCGGTGCGATCAACAGGCTTGCCCAATTTCGCCACATTATAATTGTACCACCATTTATTGGCATTGATAATATTACGAGCAAAGCTGCTTCGGTCGATGGTCATGGCAGAAAAATCTTTCCATTTATCGGGATAACCGACCTTTTTAGTCACTTTTTTGAGTTTATCCAAGGCTTTTGCTTTGGTTTCGGCACTCATCCAATCAAGAGTATTGATGTTCTCAGCATAGGCTTCTTTCACCGCATCCACCATTTTAGTGTAGCGCATTTTGGCAGTTTCAGGAAAGAATTCTTTGACAAAAAGCTGACCCAGTGCATCGCCGAGCGCATTTTCTTGAGCGTCGAGT
>JAYUUR010000265.1:0-4354 GCA_043754475.1 Saprospiraceae bacterium
CTGGTAACTTCGGAAAACTGCGAAATAAACATTTTGACACTACGTGTCAGAAGGAAATACTTGTAATCCATGGTTATTACAAACATTTTGACTCTATGAGTCATTTATATCCCCTCAATTTCCTATGACTCGTAGAGTCAAAATGTTTGTAATAACCACGATTCTGAACTTTATTCACTGACACGTAGTGTCAAAATGTTTATTTCAGAGATTTCCGAAGTTACCAGTATATTTTTTTAGTAATAAGAAAAAAGCTCGAAGGCAATAAAGGGTATCAAGCCGATTCTAAGGATGTGTTGGAAAAACTTGAATGATGAGCATTGAAAAGAATGAAAAAACGTTAAGGTTTTCTCTTTTGGGGTATTACATTAAAAGATACTGAATAAATACCAATCATTACGACCGTGCAAGAAATCACTCAAAAAATAGCCATCGTTCAAAACGGCTCAACCCTGTTTCAAATTATCGACAAAACACTACGCAATACTGAGGGGTATGAAATAGTCGGGACATTTGATAGTTTAGAAGATTTGAACCGTACTTATAACATCGCTTATATTGATGTCATTCTATATGATTTGAAAACCAATGGCGATTTTCAAATCCTATTAAATCATAAAAAAACGAAACCCTGTGAACGCAAATTATCGCCCCGTGAAAACGAAGTGATGGCACTGTTGGCAAAAGGATTGGTCTATAAAGAAATAGCCGAAACCTTAGCTATCACCCTCGGAACACTGAAACAATACATTCATACCATCTATAAAAAATTGAGAGTTACCAACAAAACAGAAGCCATTAATCTATATTTTAATCGGTGAAGGCGTTGATTCTCACCGGTTTTTTAATTCAATAAAAAACCTTATCTTTACTTGTCAACAAAACCGTTTTACACTTTTGTTATAGCTTGAACATCTTTGCAAAACCGTTTTTCACTTTTGTTTTGCCTCAACCTTCTTTGCAAAACCGTTTTTCACTTTTGTTAAGGCTCACACATCTTTGCAAAACCGTTTTTCACTTTTGTTTTACCTCCAACATCTTTGCAAAATCGTTTTTCACTTTTGTTATGCCTCCAACATCTTTGCAAAACCGTTTTTCACTTTTGTTATGCCTCCAACATCTTTGCAAAATCGTTTTTCATTTCCGTTTTACCTCACACATCTTTGCAAAATCGTTTTTCATTTCCGTTTTACCTCAAACATCTTTACAAAACCGTTTTTCACTTTTGTTTTACCTCAAACATCTTTGCAAAACCGTTTTTCACTTTTATTTTGCCTCCAACATCTTTGCAAAATCGTTTTTCACTTTTGTTTTAGCTAAAACATTTTTGTAAAACCAATCATAATATTAGGTTCTTTACAGCTTTATTAGTTTTTTTGCAATGTGTTAAAAATAAACAAGCTGATACAAAACTTGATTCAAGGTTTTACAATCTATTTTCTCCCGAAGGGATGCCTTCGGCATAACATCTATTGTCTAATATCTACTTATTTCAAGCAATGCCAACAATGGGTTGAAATAATCGCGGAGCGATTTAATATGAATAACCTTCGATGGAATCGGAGGGTCAAAATGTGAAAGTTGCCCTAACCGCGAAGCGGTTGAATGTGAAATATTGCTAAGATTTTAAGACATTAACCGCATAAAACGGCAAAAAAAATATGAACATCACTCAAATCGAAGATAACTTACAGAAAATTATACAATCCTTCAACAAGGACTCTTTCATTTATGATATGATTTTAGCGTATGGTCAGCCCAAATCGTCTGTTACTCGCTTGCAACAGGGTGGTTTGAATCTTTCTAAAGTAGCAGGGGAAATTGAATGGAAGAAAAAACTTTTCTATAAAGCTGTCGCCAAAGAGGATGATATTCATGCCTTGTTTGAAAAACTCAAAACCTTTCCTAAAGCCCTCAAAAATGACCCGCGCTTTATTATCACGACTGATTTTGAAACGCTTTTGGCTTTTGATACCAAAACAAAAGATGCCTTAGATATTCCAATTTTAGATTTAGCAAAACATTTTGATTTCTTCCTTCCGTGGGCGGGTATGGAAAAGGCGCAGGTGCAATTGGAAAACCCTGCCGATGTCAAGGCGGCTGAAAAAATGGCAAAACTCTTTGCCGAAATCAAAAAAGACAATCCCGATGAATCTGATGCCCACAGCCTTAATGTCTTTTTGTCGCGTTTATTGTTTTGTTTTTTTGCAGAAGATACAGGTATTTTCAAGACCAATCAATTTACAAATGCCATCAGCAGCCACACGCAGCAAGATGGGAGTGACTTGCATTCTTATCTTGATAAATTGTTTGAGGTGATGAATGCACCCCCTCAGTTGCTTCATTCTTCGCAAGGACAAAGAACCAATTTGCCAGCTTATTTAGATGCTTTTCCTTATGTTAATGGTGGTTTGTTCAAGAATAAACATGATGCGCCTATTTTTTCAAGAAAAAGTAGAACGATATTACTTGAATGTGGCGGTGGATTGGATTGGGCGGCTATCAATCCCGATATTTTTGGCTCGATGATTCAAGGCGTGGTGACGCCCGAGCATCGTGGCAATCTGGGTATGCACTATACGAGTGTGCCGAATATTATGAAAGTTATTGAACCCTTGTTTCTCAATGATTTGAAAGAAGAATTTGAAGCGGCGAAATATGAACCTCGAAAACTCAACAAACTACTCGATAGAATCAGCAAAATAAAAATATTTGACCCCGCTTGCGGGAGTGGCAATTTCTTGATTATCGCCTATAAAGAGTTGCGTAAACTTGAAATGGCTATTTTAAAAGAAAGCAGTCGGATGAAAGGCTCTTTGGGTTCGGGGAGTTTAGATTTAGGCAATGAGTTTCTGTCGGCTATTGCGCTCGATAATTTTTATGGTATTGAAATAGATGATTTTGCTCACGAGATTGCTATTCTTTCTCTTTGGCTCGCCGAACATCAAATGAATCAAGTCTTTTTTAAAGAATTTGGTTTTGTGAAACCCGCTTTGCCTTTGATGCAAACTGGCAATATCGTGCATGGCAATGCCACGCGCTTGGATTGGTCAAAAATATGCCCACATACTGAGGGGGGTGAGGTGTTTGTTTTGGGGAATCCGCCGTATTTGGGGGCGAGGGTTCAATATGATAATCAAAAAGAAGACATGGCTTTTGTATTCAAAAATATCAAAGGCTTTAATAATCTTGATTATATAGCTTGTTGGTTTTTAAAAGCCTCAAATTACATCACAAATAAAAATGCACAATATGCTTTTGTTACAACTAATTCAATTTGTCAAGGGGAACAAGTTGCTATACTTTGGCAGCATTTGTTGAAAGATGATATTGAAATTTCTTTTGCTCATCAATCTTTCAAATGGGCTAATAATGCAAAAGCTAATGCTGCTGTCATTGTTGTAATTATAGGTTTGAGAAATAAACAAAATAAATCAAAGTATATCTATAAATTGAGTTTAAAACAGGCAGTAGAAAATATCAATAGCTATTTAGTCAATAGTCGAAATGTATTCGTTGAAAAACAGTCAAAACCAATTTCTAATATACCTGATATGTGCTTTGGAAGTATGCCTAATGATGGAGGTTTTTTAATTTTAGATTTTGAAGAACATAAATCATTTATTTCACACTATCCAGAAGCATCAAAATTCATTAAAATATTGAAAGGTTCATATGAATTCATAAATGATATTCCAAGATGGTGTATATGGATTGAAGATAAAGATATAAATGAGGCTATAAATTCTTATACTTTTATTAAAGAAAGGGTAGAAAAAGTAAAAAAACATCGAAGCAAAAGTGATAGAAAAGCAACTAATAATTTGACAAATATTGCTCATCGATTTGGCGAAGTTAGATATAAAACTACTGATTCTATTATAGTACCTTCCGTTTCCTCTGAACGTCGTGACTATATTCCAATTGGATTTCTAAATTCAAATACTATTATCAGCAATGCTGCTAATGCTATTTATGATGCACAGCCTTTTATATTTTCAGTATTAACCTCGAGTATGCATATGACATGGGTTCGTTCAGTGGGAGGTAGGTTAAAAACTGATTATCGTTATTCAGCTCAATTATGCTACAACACCTTCCCCATGCCCCCCCTCAGTAAAAGCCAAAAAGAAGAGCTTGAAAGGCACGTTTATCGAATCTTAGAAGAGCGAGAAGCGCACAGCGAAAAGACCTTAGCGCAGCTATACGACCCCGACAAAATGCCCGACGGCTTGCGCGAAGCCCACCGCCAAAATGACTTAGCCGTAGAGCGCATCTACCGCAGCAAACCCTTTGAGAGCGATGAAGAACGCTTGGCGTATTTGTTTAAGCTGTACGAACAGATGATAGCGGA
>JAYUUR010000266.1:0-13159 GCA_043754475.1 Saprospiraceae bacterium
GAGTCAAAATGTTTGTAATAACCATGGATTACAAGTATTTCCTTCTGACACGTAGTGTCAAAATGTTTATTTCGCAGTTTTCCGAAGTTACCAGTAATTATCAATTATCTAACTGTCTAACATCTAACTGTCTAACATCTAAATATCTATTCAAAAGAATGGCAAACGTAGGTTATCGGTTTTCTCAATATGTACCCGGCGAAAATGAAGGCTCGCCGTTTGAAAGATTGTTCAAAATTTTTCAAGACCTGCTTATGTACACATCAGGCGATGTGCAAGAGGCATTAGCTTGGCTCACTCAACTCGATAAAGAATATAATTTAACCACGCCTGAATACGGCATTGGCGATTTTATTCAAGATTTGAAGGATAAAGGCTTTATTCAACCTGAAAATACTGAGGGGGGTGGTTTTCGATTGACTGCTAAAATGGAAATCGGATTGCGGCAAAAAGCCCTTGAAGATATTTTTGGCGATATTAAAAAAACCAAGCGCGGCAATCACAACAGCGATTACAGCGGTAGAGGCGACGAGTTCACTTCAGATGTCAAACCCTACGAATTTGGTGATCCGCTCGACCATATTGCCGTGACCAATACCATGAAAAATGCTCAAATTAATCATGGTTTGGATGAATTTAAACTCGCCCATGAAGATATCGAAGTGCATGAAACCTTCTATCAAAGCCAAATGAGTACGGTTTTGATGATTGATATTTCGCACTCCATGATATTATATGGTGAAGACCGCATTACACCTGCTAAAAAAGTGGCGATGGCTTTGTCAGAACTCATTACTACACGCTATCCAAAAGATACGCTCGATATTATCGTCTTCGGCGATGATGCTTGGCAAATTGAAATAAAAGATTTGCCTTATTTGGAAGTCGGACCTTATCATACCAATACTGTCGCCGGTTTGGAACTGGCAATGGATTTATTGAAACGCCGCCGCAATCCGAACAAGCAGATTTTTATGATTACAGATGGCAAGCCGACCTGCATTAAAAAAGGAAAAAACTATTACAAAAACTCATGGGGTCTTGACCGTCAAATCCTCTCGCGGACGCTTTCCCTTGCAGGGCAATGTCGGAAATTACAAATCCCGATTACTACTTTCATGATTGCCCGCGACCCATTTCTTCAGAATTTTGTAGAAGAATTTACCAAAGCCAATAACGGCAAGGCATTTTACAGTAGTTTACAAGGATTAGGTGAGTTTATTTTTAAGGACTATAAAAATAATAAGGGGAAAAGAGCGAGGTAAAAAAGATATTGAGATATCCCAATATCCCAATACTATTCCTTCAACAAAGTCTCAATATCTTTCATAAATCTATCCACATCTTTCTCATCAGTGCCATCGCAAAAAGAGCGGACGCGCTTCTGTTTATCCACCAAAACCAAGCGTCCATCGTGGTTAAAACCGCCCGGAATAGACGGATCTACTGAGGGGATAACCAAATAATATTTGTCGGCAATTTGATAAATAGAATCCTGATTGCCCGTAATAAAATGCCATTTCGGTGCCTTTACGCCCATTTTATCAGCATATTCTTTCAATCTTCCAACAGTATCATATTTCGTATCAATCGAGTGAGAAAGCAACGAAACGCTTGTAGAATCCTTGAAATGCTCATAAATACGCAACATATTGGCTGTTACCTTCGGGCAAATAGTTGGACAATGCGTGAAGAAGAAATCCACGACATATATTTTATTATCAAAATCCTTATTCGTTACAGTTTGGCTATCTTGATTGATGAAAGAAAAAGAAGGGACTGTCGGATAGAGCGTATCGCCGCTTGGTTTAAAGCCTAATCGCTCGCCAATAATCGGTAATTTATCAGCATTTTGATTGCTAAAATTGCATGACATTATGCCAAAATTAATGAGCAGAATAAGCAACAGATTGCTTTGAAGAAGAGATTTCAAAGCAAAACTTTTTGTTTTAAGAATAGATTTCATGAGTCGGGTATTTTTTATAATGTATAAAGTATTGATTATCATCATTTTATAACTCCACTATTTATGGTGGAGGGATTATCAGTAACACTTATTTAGGCTTTAGCCGCCCACCTTTTGGCTTCGATAGATGAACGGCTAAAGCCTGAATCATATTTAACAATTTGCTCAGTATTCAGAATCAATATTTTATCTCATTTTTTTTCAACGCCTTTCAAAGAATCAGGCATCTCTTTCAAAAAACCTTTGGCAACTGCCAAGCTCATATACATGGCATCACTGACTTGCTTGATACTGTCTTTTTGAGCCTTTAGGTATATCACCAAATCTTCATGTTTGGTGGATGGGTTAGGGTATTTATAATTCGCCATCCAATCGCTCATCATATCTTCTGATTTACTCAATTCCATAATGGTTTTTATTAGAGAAACCTTCAAAGCCACACTATCATCTGGTAGATTTTGTTTAAAAGAAGTCAATTGTCGTTTCAATCGGCTCGCCTCCCCCATTTTGGGCATAACCTCATTGTGAACAGCCATCACCTCTTCATTGAGTTTCATTTCTATTTCTTTATCGTCATTTCCACAACCCACCAAAGCGGCGCAAAGTATAATAGCCAACGTAAATAATTGATTCTTAATCATTTGTGTAAAAATTTATGTTTAATATTAAAGATAAAATGGTTGACAAAGGTAGAGTATTGAATGAAAAAAAAGGCATTATTCTTGACATTAAAAAGAATATTAAAACGAATACAAATCCGTATTCTTTATCCATTTTTAACATTTTAAAATCTATTTTGATGAAATTATCCAATTGGTTTTTACTAATATCCACCATTTTTACACTTTCAGCTTGTGAGAGAGACAAGCTCGACCCGAATGTTACAGTTAATACACTTCCTAATTATGCACCTTTTAGCATCGGTTCAACTTTTAGCTTTAGCAGCAGCATTGGCAGCTATACCAATTCGGTTTTGGGCGACACCGTCATACTTGGGAAAATCTATAAAAAAGTGCAAAATACCAAGGACGAATACCGCACATACTTTATTTATCAAACCGGCGAGTATAAAATATCAGGCATTTCGCCCATGTATGCAGGCGGATTGACGACCCCCCTCAGTAATTTCATGTATTTGAAAGATAATGTGGCGGTGAACACGGCTTGGTCGGTTTCTATACCTGTCAATTCAGGTGCACTGAAATATACTGCTCGATTTGATTTCAAAATCATGGCAAAAGATACGACCCATACCATCAATGGCAAAGCTTATGTAGGTGTCACTCTCGTGGAGCAGAAAATATTCAACGTTTTTGCAGCACAGGAATTGGAAGCTGGTAAAAATATGTTTTGGTTTTCAAAAGGCATTGGCTTGATTGAAACCGATGCATTGAATACTAAATTAGCGAATTATGTGATAAAATGAGCGTGATTTAAAACCGAATATTGAGTTTTAAATTTTACTTTTGTTTTTGTATGATAAATTTCATCCTAAAACGCCTTTTATACGGCTCTGCCGTTATGGTGCTCGTGGTTCTGATTATCACGAGCATCATTTATCTCGCGCCTGTTGACCCCACGCGCCTCACCTTTGGGCAACGCAGCGACAATGCCACCGTCAAAGCGAAAAAGAAAGAATTGGGTCTTGACCAACCACTTTATGTCCAATTAGCCTTGTACATCAATGATATTTCACCGCTCAGTTTTCATGCTAATTCCCTTGAAAATCAAGAGAAATATGGCTATTTTAAGCTCATTCCTTTAGGTAGCCATGCATTTGTTATCAAATCGCCTTACCTCCGAGAGTCTTTCCAATCGGGTCGAAAAGTGACCGATATACTGAGGGGGGCTATTCCGCAAACGGCTATCCTCGCGCTGGCGGCTATGATGATTGCTACTATTTTAGGGATTATATTGGGGGTTGTGGCATCGCTCAAACCAGGTAGTTGGTTCGATACGAGTTCGATTGTAGCGTCTGTGATGGGCTATTCATTGCCGAGTTATATTGTGGCGATGATACTCGCTTTGGTGTTCGGTTATTGGCTGGCTGATTGGACGGGGCTGAATATTCAAGGCAGTTTATTCGAGTTGGACGACTTTGGCGACGAACAAACGGTTTGGAAAAACCTCATTCTGCCCGCTGTTGCTTTAGGCATTCGTCCAGTCGCGCTCATTATGCAACTTACCCGCAGCACGATGCTCGACATTCTCACGATGGATTATATCCGCACTGCTAAAGCTAAAGGTTTGGACAATAAAACTGTGATTTTCAAACATGCGCTTCGCAATGCCTTGAACCCAGTGACGACGGCTATCTCAGGTTGGTTTGCAGGGCTTTTGGCAGGGGCATTTTTTGTAGAAAGTGTTTTTTCTTTCAATGGCTTGGGTCAAACAACGGTCAATGCTTTGCTCAATTTCGATATACCTGTTGTCTTAGGTTGCGTATTATTTACTGCATTGGTTTTTGTTGTGATGAATATTATTGTAGATGTTTTGTATGCGGTGCTTGATCCGCGGATTAGGCTCTCTTGAAAATATAATCATTTAATTAATGCCAACAATCTTAATAATTTTGTCGTAAACACAGAAGCAGCCAAATTACTACTTAAACATATCGAAGCAATATTAATACAATTTCAAATAATGATTCGGTAATTATTCTTAAACTTATTTAAACAATTGAAAATGAAAAAATTTATTGTACTTGGCTTGTTTTGTGCTTTTATTTTTAAAATTCAAGCTCAAACCGAATTGAAAATTAATCCTTTAGGTCTTCTTTTTTCAAGCCCTGATTTATCAGTAGAGTTTGCCGTAGCTGAAAACATTGGTATTGAGCCTTTTATTGGTGTAAGTTTTCTAAAATTAACCGTTGATGGTGATGGTTATAAATCCAATGGTATAGGATATGGCGTGAATGGTAAATACTATTTTAGCCCCGATAAAGGCATTGATAAATTCTATGCAGGAATCTATATGCGAGGAGGGAATAGTAAATACACTGGTCAGGGCAGCAATTCAGGTGATTCATTTTCTCGTAATTATTTTGGCGTGGGACTTTCTTTAGGATATAAGTTGGTGTCAAGACAAAATATTGTATTTGATATTGGAATCGGTATAGGCAGAAAATTTCTCAATAAATATTCTAATGCCAGCTCTTCAAGTGTAGATATTAGCACTATTCCTTTGCTCAATCTCGATGGCTTTTTCCGGTTTGGAGTAGGCTATCGTTTTGGCGGTGGTAGTGACGGAAGCCGTAGAAAATAATACTATGAGTTGTTGTTTAAAGAACTTTCTTTAGCTATTTAATGATTCAATAATTTGGCTGCTTATTTTTCATTATAAATAAAAAATCCTTACCGATAACTTTGGTAAGGATTTTTTTGTTTTTGTATAAATTGAAATTTGTACCCCCTCAGTAAATTCATTATAAATGTAAATAATAGGCTTGCCAAGGGCATTTCTTCGGAAGAAAATGCCGTTAGGCATATAATATCGGTAGAAAACAAATCAAAAGCACGTTAAAGTGGCATAGCCACGATATATTCATCATTAAATATATCGTCCCTTTGGGACTTACAACAGACTTTTCACCACTTTCTACCGATATGCCATGCCTAACGGCATTTCAACCCATTATTCGCATCAATAATTAAATAACCAGCCCAATCACTCATCACTCATCACTATCTCACATATCAATAAGTATCTACCAACGATTTTATCTCAAAGCCCTTAACAAAATCATCAAAACTTACTTTGGTTTTATAGAAAATAACTTTTTCTTGGTTAGGTAGAATATCAAAATAATTCTCTTTAAACCACCCCTCAGTATTTGCCGTTATTTGAACACTTTTACATAAAACAGGGCATTTCAATTTAATTAAAAAACCATCTTCTGTTGGCATAATTTCTTTAGAAATGTCTTGTTTCATCAAATTTAAATCCTTTGGCGGCACTAAATAAGCGATTCTTTTACTCAGAATAGTATCTCCTTGTTTTAATGTCAAAACCACATAAGCATTTTGAACAGTCGCCGAATCTTTCAACAATTCTTTAAAAGAGACATTGTAAAACTCGCCGCTTGTATCCGTTTTGACTTCTATTGATTTGGTATCGTCAAATATCTTTTTACCTGTAAAATCAAAGGATTGAATACTCAAATCACCCTTAAAACCTGCGCTATCGTTCACAATATGCACCCTTAAATAGTTTTTCTCAACAACCGGTGAAATCAACACATTCGCATACACTTCACGCGCTTTATATTGCAAGGCTTTCCACCGCCCGAAGTTGTAAAGACTCGACCATGACGCCACTTGCCAAACATCATTGAGCTGCCAATAAAGCGTACCCATGCAATAGGGTTTCGCTCGGCGTTGCGCTTCAATTGCTTTGCCGATGCCATGCGCTTGTAAGACTTGGCTGACATAAACAAAGTCTTTAAACGTCTTGGGCAAGCGGAAATACCACGCCATATATTTTTTAATCAGTTGATTCCCTTTTGGATGCTTTTGATGTAATAACATCACTTCTGAGGTCAATTCTCTTTCTTCGGGCTTCGTAAAGCTCTCAATTGTCGCCCAATCTGGGAAGGATTGAAAACCATATTCGGACATAAAACGCGGCACTCGCTGTTCAAAATGCTCGAACGGTTTTTCATCATGCCAAACAAACCAATCGTGACTATCCCCCTCAGTATAACTCTTATTATTGTAGCGTCCGAAGCTTGGCGAACTTTCCCAATACGAAGTTTGATTGGAAAATTGACTCACTGCATCGGGCAATATCTTATTGAAAAGGGCTTGATAGGCAGACCAAATAATTTCCTTTTGGTCGGGATTGAAACGCGGTTGCCAGCCCCAATTGTGCCACGCTTCGTTGATTTCATTATTGCCACACCATAAGGCAATGCTCGGATGGTTCCGCAGTCGTTGCACTTGTTCTATCGCTTCAGCTTTGGCATTTTCTAAAAAAGCTTTATCGCCCGGATACATTGCGCACGCATACATGAAATCCTGCCATATCAGCAGCCCTTTTTCATCGCAGGTTTGATAAAAATGATCCGTCTCATAAATGCCACCGCCCCAAATGCGGAGCATATTCATATTGGCTTCAACCGCATTGTTTATCATTTGAAGATTGTCCTGCGGCTTGACTTTCTCTTGAAAAAAATGCTGCGGAATATAGTTAGCACCCTTAGCAAATATCGGTTTACCATTCAATTTGAAGTAAAAAGTCTCGCCTTTTTCATCTTTTTCAGTAATGAGTTCAATCGTGCGAATGCCTATCCGCAACTTTTTATTTTCTACATTACCCTCTCCTATTTCATTGGATAAACTTTTGGATTGAAATGAAATATCTACATCGTAGAGAAACGGCGTGCCTAAATCATGTGTCCACCAAAGTTTTGGATGGAGAATATGGGCATCAATCGCTACCATATTGACCCCCTCAGTAAGAGCCGCTTTTTGAGTAAACGTTTTGCCGTTGATGGTGATTTCAAAGTTGCCTTCCGCTTTTTGAGTCGCATTAATGGTTATTTGCGCTTGTAAATTAACAGAATCAGCCGTTAATTTGCCTTGTTTGATAAAGACGTTTTCTATTTTCGCTTGATTCCAAACTATTAATTCTGCACTTTCCAAACCGCACGTTAAGAGGCGCGGACCCCAATCCCAACCATAGTGAAACTGCGGCTTTCGAGTATAAACTCGGGTCGTATTATAGACATCAGGATAATCCACAGGCGCATCGGCTGCCTTCTTTTTCTCAATCGTCACAGGCGAAGTGAAATAGACTTTCAAGACATTCCCTTGCGGTTTCAAGGCTTTTTTAATATCTGCTTGCCACGTTCGGAACATATTATCGGCTTTCAAAACAAACACATCGTTCACAGATACCTCCGCGTATGTATCAAGACCCCTCAGTATCAAATCAATTTTTTCATTATTCAGAACAGTTGGATCAACATCAAAAGACTTTTCAAAAATCCAATCTTTCTTTTCAAGCCATTGCAACCGCTTTTCGTTGATGCCATAAAACGGGTCTTCAATCGCACCATTTTCAAACAAGGCATTCAAAGCAGTATTCGGCAATTGCGTTTTATAGCCTGCGCTCAGAATATTCTGCCCCAAATCGTCTTTTTTAGGCGGTACTAAAAGCGCAGCGGCGGGCATAAAATGCCAATTGTCATTCAGCGAAATAGTCGAAATCTTTTGAGCGTGATTCACTTTAGTCAATAGCAAAATAAAGGTGAAAAAAGAGAGAATTAATATAGAAGAATATCGAATCATTTTTAATACAGGTTGGTTTATCGTTATTCATAAAATAAGCAACATATTGAAAGACTTTTGAACATGACGACGATGATTATTGATTGATTAAAAGATTTTTCCAAAGCGTATTCTCCGCATCAAAGTTTCATGAGAATCAGTTCCTTTCATATCAATACGCTGTATTTCATAAGGGTTTTTGTCGATATTTTTATTGATGCGGTTACCGATTCTAAAACCATATTGAATACCCAAATCCTTCATATGCTTGAATAATTGCTTTTTTACTGAGGGGTCTCTCGGTCTTTTACCGTAAGGATAAGCCAGAGCCGGTAAGTAAGATAAATTCTGTTGCTGCATAGTCAATATGTTTTTTTCTAAATCGTTGAGGATATTTGTCAAACTCTCTACTTCATAATTAATGTGTTGATGAGTGTGCAAACCAAACGTTATTAAATCAGAATCCATAGATTTGAGTACCTGAGTTGACATAATAGCTTTGGCTTTGTCATGATCCCATCTGCTTTCATCTCCAATAAAAGCGGTCGGGAGAAAAATAGTGGCGGGCACCTGATAGGCTTGTAAAATAGGATAAGCAAATTCATATTGGTTTGAATATCCATCGTCAAAAGTAACGGCAATCGTCCTAACACCCTGCGAATGAGCCGATTTATCCAACAGCTCGCTCAGGGAAATGAACGTATAACCCAATTTCTTTAAAGAAAGAATTTGCCTTTCAAAATTTAAAGGATTCGTAACCAACGCTTCTTCCTTTGGAGAATAAGTAATCGAATGGTACAACAATACCCTTTTCCGATTCGCACTATTGAATAGATTGAGCAATTGAAATATTTTATTTACTATTTTTTGAACAACTCAAAGGTCGTTATTATTTTGCTTTTGATATGCTTTTTGAGAGGATTTAGTTTTCCGATTGGGTGCGATGGGACACTGATTGGGTTGATGCGACTCATTTTACTGATTTTTTTACTTTAAATCTGAAGAAAAATCTTTTTCCCGAGGTTTTTATCTTGAAAACCAAGAGAAAAATTGTTTTTCCAAGGTTTTAATCTCTAAAACCGAGAGAAAAGGTGCAGCGCACCGAAATATTTGTAGCAAAATAGAAGTAGAGGCTCGTTTAAGGTGCAGCGCACCGAGATATTACGGTGCGCTGCACCTTAAACGGGATTGTTATCCTTGAAATCTACTACATTTTATTTTGCACTAAAATTGTGATGATTTTAAGTATCTTTGCTAAATAGAAACATAAATGATGGAAACTAAAGAATTAATTAAAAATACTGGTGCTACATTTACACCAAAGGGATTGGCAGACTACTTATCTAGTCAAATTTTATCGTACACAAGTAAGGAACATGTAATTGTGCTTGACCCTGCTTGTGGAGATGGTGAACTTTTGATGTCTATGGGAGAACATCTTTCCGCTGGTAATATTAATTTTACTTTGAATGGCTATGATTTAAATGATGAATATTTAAGCCTTGCTAAAGAAAGGTCTTATCAATTTGGGAAACTTACTACTAATTTTGTGCTGGGAGATTTTTTAGAATTCGTTGATATAAATAAAAATCAATTAGCTCTTAATTTTCTCGAAACAAAAGAAAAACCAATAAATGAGTTTGCAGATATTATAATTGCAAATCCTCCTTATGTAAGAACTCAAATCCTCGGAACCAATCAAGCTCAATTACTTGCTCAAAAATTTGATTTGAAAGGTCGAGTCGATTTATACTATCCATTCTTAATTGCAATGACAGCAAGTCTCAAAGTTGGAGGTATTATTGGTGTAATTACGTCTAATAGATATTTGTCTACGAAGAGTGGTGAAAGTGTGAGGAAGTTTTTAAACGAGAATTATGAAATTCTTAAGATTATTGATTTAGGTGATACAAAACTTTTTGATGCAGCCGTGCTACCAGCAATATTTGTAGGTAGAAAAAAAGGAAACAACGACAAAATTTTCACTCAAGCTCAATTCACCAAAATTTATGAAGAATTAAATGGATATAAAGGTGAGTTAAAACCCGCTTCTGATATTTATGATATATTGAAGACCTCTGATTCTGGCTATTTTTCTGTTAGCACAAAAAGATATAAAAAAACCAATGGTGTTTTAATGTGTCACACCTCGAAAGGATATTCATGGGAATTACTTTCGGATTCAGAATCACATTGGGTCAATAAAATAGATAACAATGCCTTTTGTTTAATTGGTGATTTGTTTAAAGTTAGGGTAGGAATAAAAACTACGGCAGATAAAGTTTTTATAAATGATGAATGGGATAAATTAGAAAAGGATAAGCCCGAAGATAACTTGTTAAAGAATTTAATCTCCCAAGAGAATATTGGTAGATGGGGAACAACTGCAAAAGCTACACTTCAAATACTTTATCCACATATAAGTAGAGACGGGAAAAAAGTAACAATAGATATTGAACAATTTCCTAGGGCAAAAAAATACTTTGAAAAATTTGAAAAAAAATTGAAAGAAAGAAAATATTTAATTGATGCCGGTAGAAAGTGGTTTGAAATATGGGTTTCACATAATCCTATTTTTTGGGATTTACCTAAATTAGTATTCCCAGATATAAGTTTATCTCCCAGATTTTATTTTGATGAAGGAGGAAAACTTGTAAATGGAAACTGCTATTGGATAGTTGCTGAAAATAAAGAGGATGTAGAAAAATTATTATTGATACAAGGTGTTTCTAATACGAAATTAATGACAAAATATCATGACCTTGTGTTTAATAATAAACTTTATTCAGGAAGACGTAGATATTTTACGCAATATGTCGAAAAGTATCCTTTACCAAATCCTGATTCTCCCATAGCAAAGACCATAGTAAAAATCGTTAAAAAACTTAACGCAGAAGATAATAGAGAGAAAATTCTCTTACTTGAAGAGCAATTAGAAATAAGTGTTGCCGAAGCATATATGGTTTCTCCAATTTTTAAACTGGATTAAAAACTGCTTTACCATAAAATTTTTCAAAGAAACTCATCGGAATTGTTCTTTGACATTTATAGCTCTCCGAACTTACATAGGAAAAAATATCACCCAGTCTTTCACCTGGAGTTAGGATTATTCCTTCAATTATTTCAGTTTTAGGATTTGTTAAAGCAATTAAATAACGAACATCAAAAGTTGTTAAGTTTTTTTCTTCAATTACAAATTCTTCTCTCTCTGGAGAAAACCTTCCTAAATCAACGGTTGGAGAATCTTGTACTTTAACCTCTAATAATTGATTTCTAATGTCAGGGAAAGCACCATAAAGCAATTCGTTTTCCTTTACGGTGTAACCCAATAGTTCCAAAACCATTCTTTCAAGTGCCTGCCCTCTATTTTTCGTTGCCGCAGCATGAAGTCTCTTTCCAATTAATTTTTCTGCCACCATTTTTTTAAGAAGTGCGATTGAATACAATTCTTTAACATCAGGTTCTTCAACCATACTAGATTTTGGAGGAATGTAATCGTGAGTTATAATATAAGATAGTTTTTTGCTATCAGGAAATGAAAGCACTTTGTCGGGACTTTCAAAAATACTTTTTCTCGCTTTTGATGAAATTAATAATTGATATTTTATTGTTGGTTTTCCGAATTTTCCAAAATATTCTTCGATGTATTTTGAAGTCAAAATTATAACAGAAGCAATAACACTTTTTGTTAAGTCAATTCTGACGAATATAAATCTTACATCAGTACATTTTAGACTTTCCCCAGAATCGTATTTTATTAAAAGGGTATTGCTTGCAGGTAATCTATTCCAAACTTGTAGGTTATATGCACTGCCAGAGGTTACAATATATGTATCGATAAATTCTCTCGTAATTTTTGGAACTCCTTTGCCTTTAGGAGGAACGATTTCATAACTTCCCTTGTCTGCGGCTTCAGGCAATTCTGATTTTTCAAGAGTTGAAGCTATTAATTTTCTAACTTTCGAACCATCCGTTCTTGTTTTGCCAGTAATTTCAAATTCATTACCTATTAGTTCTGATAGACGGCGCAATAATTCTATTGGATTAGTAAGTTGTGATACAGATTTAGGCGGCAACTTAAATATTTCGTTCATATTTAAAATTTAATAAATTCGCAAGGTTCAACTTTTAATGCTTCTGCTATTTTTTTAAGATTAATAATTGAGATATTTCTTTCCCCTCTTTCAACAGAGCCAATATAAGTTCTGTCAAGGTTACAAGCAAAAGAGAGTTTCTCTTGAGAAAAACCCATCGCTATTCGTTTTTCACGAATTCGTTCACCAACATTTATTAAATATATTTTTTCGTCTTTAGAATATGATGCACTCATTAGTTGAAAATTAGAGTGCAAAATTGCAGAAATGATGTCAATAAGCCTACGGACTATAAGTAGCGTTTTTTATTCTTGGTGACTGTCAATATTGCTTTTTGTGGCTATTTTTTGAAGAGAGGGTATTGTCAAAAGCTTATTGATGCCTATTTTTTGAAAATAGATTGGTGTTCGGGCGAATGTGTTATCTATTTGTTAGTGACTGAGGGGTATTCTGGAAAAATGGGTGTTATTGGGGGTTTTTGCTTGGTTTTTAAGGGGCAACACAAGATTGTTTGGGGGATTTTTATGCTCTTTAACACATAATTGAGTTTATTTTTTATTTAATTTGTGTTCCTTATCTTGAAAACCAAGAGAAAAATTGTTTATTTCGAGGTTTTTATCTTGAAAACCAAGAGAAAAATCTTTTCTCCAAGGTTTTTATCTCTAAAACCAAGAGAAAAATCTTTTTTTCCAAGGTTTTTATCTTTAAAACCAAGAGAAAAATTGTTTTTCCAAGGTTTTTATCTTTAAAACCAAGAGAAAAGGTGCAGCGCACCGAAATATTTGTAGCAAAATGGAAATAGGGAACAGGCGGAAATTTATGCTGTAAAC
>JAYUUR010000267.1:0-4313 GCA_043754475.1 Saprospiraceae bacterium
GGCGATCCATTGACACCTTTCATCGGCGCGACAGCCAATGCCAAGCGTTTGGATAGAAAAGATGCTATCACTATTATGAAAATCCCTGTTTTGCCTATTTCTTATGAAGATGCTTTGCCGCTTTTGAAAGCGTTGGAGGGTCCTGTGGCACCGTCAAATTGGCGCGGCGGCTTGCCCATCACGTATCATGTGGGACCGAGTAAGGAAAAAGTGCATTTGCAATTAGCATTTAATTGGGATATTAAGCCGATTTACAATGTCATCGCTAAAATGATGGGTAGTGAATTTCCAGATGAATGGGTGATTAGAGGCAATCACCACGATGCTTGGGTGAACGGTGCAGTAGACCCTGTGAGCGGTTTAGTAGCCGAGTTGGAAGAGGCGCGGGTCATCGGTGAATTGGCGAAAAAAGGCTTCAAACCTAAGCGGACTCTCGTGTATTGCGCGTGGGACGGTGAAGAGCCAAGTTTGTTGGGTTCTACTGAGTGGGTAGAAGATCATCAAGAAGAATTGAAACAAAAGGCGGTCGCGTATATTAATTCCGATGGCAACGGGCGCGGCTTTATTGGTGCGAGTGGTTCGCATACTTTAGAAACGTTTTTTAATGAAATTGCTGGTGATGTGATAGATCCTCAAACGGGCATCAGCATAAAAGACCGCCGATATGCAAAAGCCGTTGTGGATGCAGATAAAAACAATCGGGCTAAATTATTGGGCAATAAATATCTTAAACTCGGTGCATTGGGTGCAGGTTCGGATTATTCGCCGTTCTTTCAATACCTCGGCATAGCGTCTATGAATTTAGGTTTTGGCGGCGAAGACAAAGATGGGCAATACCATTCTATTTACGATTCGTACGATTTATATACCCGCTTTAAAGACCCCGGACATAAATATGGTATCACGCTATCGAAAACAGCCGGGCGTATCATGCTCAGATTAGCTGATGCGGATGTGATACCCATTGATTTTAATACATTTTATAAAACAATAAATGATTATGCCATTGATGTAAAAATGCTTTTGGACAATGCACGGTCAGAAACAGATATAGAGAATAAAATCATCAAAGAGAAACTGTTTGATATAGCAAAAGACCCGATGAAAGTCTATAAAACGCCTGTGCCAAAAGAAATAGTACCGTTTTTGAACTTCAGCAGTTTGGATAATGCTTTAATGGACTTAAAAACTGCCGCTGAAGATTTCCAAAAACTCTACGAAAAATCCACGCAATTGCCAGCCGACAAGCTTAAACAACTCAATAAAATTCTCTACAAAGCAGAACGCAGCCTCTTACAAGAGAAAGGTTTGCCGAGAAGGGCATGGTACAAACACCAAATCTACGCGCCCGGCTATTATACAGGTTATGGCGTCAAAACATTGCCCGGCATCCGCGAAGGCATAGAAGAAAAACATTGGCAAGAAGCGCAAGAGCATATCGAAATCGTCGCTAAAACGATTCAAACTTATATTGGGGAGATTAATAAGGCAGCGGGGTTGCTGCGGTAGGGGTTGTTTGAATTAAGATGAGTAGGATTGAAAAGATGTTTAAGGATGCATAAACTGTACGGTGTCGCATCCTTAAACATCTTTTCAACCCTAATAATCTTAATTCTAATAAAATATACTGAGGGGGTATTCACTCCACCCGAACCTGGCCATTCATCAGCATCGGTAACAACCAATCGCGTAGGTGGGTGAGCTGTTGGTTTTGCTCAATATTTATTGAAATCTTTTGAATTATTGGGGTTATAATTGCATCAAACGATTTCAAAAGTGTTTGATTGGGTTCGATAAACTTTAAATCATTTATCAAATCTTGTGAGAGATTATCACGGGCGGAACCAGAACTTAGATTTATTAAATATTTATACAAATCAGAAAAGGCAAACTTTAAATAATTTGTATAGATTTCAGATTTTGGAATTATTGCACATACTGCTTGATTTGAACAAGCAGGAATGAGTAATAAACTTACTTTTCCCGCCGTCGCTCCATATAATGCAACTAAAAGTGTATTAGCTGGAAACATTTTTGCACTTGAATTATTCAAACCCTGTTTTGTTATATAATTTTTAGTGTAAAGAATATATGGGTTATTCAGTTCTCCACTATTTATCCATGGAATATTTCCATTTTCGTAATATTCTTTTTTAGTTGAAAGTGGAGTTCCGCCCGAACCTGTATTTGCAATTTCATCTAAACTTTTCACTTCCCACCCTTCAGGAATCTCTCTTTTCAACGCATCATTCCAAACCATTTTACCCCCCTCAGTACGATAAGGCTTTCCTTCGCCATTTGGAAAATCAAACTGCACAAACCAATAATCGTACACCGTTTTTGCCATCGCTTCTAATGCCGCGTTGATGCGGTTGTTGAGCTCGATTTTGGTGTCTAAACAAGAAAGGACATGAGCAATTCTTTTTTGTGTTTCAATTTCAATTGGTATTTTAAATTCTAAATTTCCTATATCACTGGGATTTAAAGAAGGATATGAAGTAACATTACTTGTTGCAATTGTTTGAAGATAGCTCGTAATTTCTTTTTGAGTTAAAGCATAATAAAGATATTTCGGATATATTTTTTCATCAAAAACATCAAGTGTTACAAACCCAGTTGAAACTATTAGATTGTCAACAGGGTTTTCTAAAAAGCCAAAATGTTCTTGCTCTGGTCGTACAGTAGAGTAAACAATTGTTTCATTTTGAACTTTGCGCTGCGCTCTACTTGGAATAATATCAATATTTGGATCTAAATTTTGTATTTTATCTATTTTATTTCTTGTTATGCTACTTGTATCCAAATAGCAAATAGTATTAAGAATATTTTTAGACCCGATAGTTTCTGCATTTAATTTACAAACTTTCCTAATGATTATTTTTCTGTTATTCATACTTCAGCCCCTCCACTTGCTTTTAAATTATCAAATTCAATTAGCCATTCAGCGAGTTTTTGTTGTAAGAGTTGTTTATCGGGCAGATAAAGACTGTACTCAGTAGCATAGATATTAGCATCTTCGGGCAATGTGAGCTCAACAATAGCGTTGTTTTTCTTTTTGCATAACAGTATACCAATGGTTGGTTTTTCATAATTGAGTTTAATATTTCTGTCATAATAATTGACATACATTTGCATTTGACCCAAATCTTGGTGTATGAGTTTATCCGTTTTCAAATCAATCAATACATAACATTGCAAGAGCCGATTATAAAATACCAAATCCACATAAAAATGTTCTTCATCAAAAGTGAAGCGTTTTTGTCGGGCTTCAAACAAAAAACCTTTGCCCAACTCTAATAAAAACTGTTGAATTTTAGAAATAATAGCGTGTTCTAAGTCAGATTCAGAATAAGCTGCTTTTTCTTCCAAACCGAGAAACTCTAAAGTCAGCGGATTTTTTAAAATATCTGTGGGTTGTTCTATAATCTGTCCATGCGTTGCTAATTTCATAATTTCGTCTTTGTCACGGCTCAATGCCAAACGCTCGTAAAGACTTGAATGATAGTTTCTTTTAAGCTGTTTCAAACTCCAATGACGGGCGGCACATTCAATTTCATAAAAACTGCGCTCATTCAGATTGTCAATCCGCATGAGAATAAGGTAATGTGACCACGATAACGTAAAACGATGTTTTTTCAATTCCGCAGACACCGTTTGCGGAATTGAGTAGGCCCAATAAAATTGACGCATTTGTTCAATATTTCTTTCTGAAAAACCATTGCCAAATTTTTGAGACAAACGTTTAGACAGGTCTTTGATTGTATGTTTTCCATACGCTGCCCTGTCTTTCCCTTGTTGCTCATCTTCAACAATCATTCTACCGATTTCAAAATAGGTGTAAACCATTGCCAAATTGACGGTAGTAGCCACTTTTTGGCGAGCTGTTTCTATCAACTCCGCTATTTTGGTAAAAAGTTGGGTATCGCTTGTTGGTTCGTTTTTCATAGCTCAAACTGCCTAATTGGTTTCAAGACTTTATTAAAGTTTAAGAGCATTTTGTTTACACATTTCAAAAAAAGTTGTGATTGCTGCAAAAAGCGTATCTAATTCGAGTATCGTATAAAAACTTTCATTTTCCATGAATACAGAATTGTCTAATTTGCCGAATTCCCAATTATCGCCATTCGTGACAATGCCGAAGACAGGCAACTCGGGTTTAGCATTTATTTTTTGTATCGTGTACATTTCTAAGAGACACTGCGCCCAGCCGCCTTTAAAATCATCTTTTTTGGCTTCCACAACCGCTAATAAAGGTTTACCAAATATTATTTTGCCCCGTTCCGATTGTTTTGCAACGATATAATCGGGCATAC
>JAYUUR010000268.1:0-4311 GCA_043754475.1 Saprospiraceae bacterium
TCGGATTAAAAATAGAAAATCTTGTTTCTTGATTGGCGATATTAAAAATATGTAATAAATTACTATGCCTTGTTCGACTAAATGGACAGACACTAATTAAATCCCCATCTTAGTCCGCTTCAACAAATACGTTTGCAATATTTCTTTGAAACCTTTGTTGATATCACATTCTACAAAATCAATTTTATATTGCAAACAACGCGCTTCGAGTGAATCCGTAAATTTTGATACTTGTTCAACATAAAAACTCTTGATTTGGTTGGGCTGTAAGCGAATTTTATCGCCTGATTCCATATCTACAAATATCGTCGGGCGGTTTTCATATTCAAATGCCATTTCTTTTGAATGATCCACCACATGAAAAAGCACCACTTCATGTTTATTATATTTCAAATGCTGCAAAGCAGAAAACAACCCCTCAGTATCATCATGATTTTCAAACATATCGCTAAAAATACAGACCAAACTCCGCTTATGAATGCTCTCTGCAATCTGATGAATGGCATCCGTAGCCGATGTTTTTTTATTTAAATGCTGCGATTCTGCCAAATATTTATCCAAAATGCCTAATAAAAAGCGGTATTGCGTCATCGAAGCCTTTGCTTTCGTATGCTCATGCACCGCAGAATCAAAAACGCTCAAACCAAAAGCATCGCGTTGTTTCATCAACAAATTCATCAACGAAGCAGCCGCTAAAGTAGCAAAACCCAACTTGTTATGCGCTGGTGTTTTAGGGTCAGGGAAATACATCGAACTGCTCACATCCAAGAGAATATGGCAACGCAAATTGGTTTCCTCTTCGTAGCGTTTGGAAAACATTTTATCAGTGCGGGCATACACTTTCCAGTCTATACTGCGTGTATTTTCTCCCGGATTGTAAATGCGGTGCTCTGCAAATTCAACGGAAAAGCCATGAAAAGGCGACTTGTGCAAGCCAATGATAAAACCCTCCACCACTTGTTTAGCCAAGAGTTCAAGATTAGACAGGTCTTTTACTTCGTAATTGTCGAAAAGTATCATAAAATAACGGATTTAATATCTAAACGTTTTTTAATAAAGACTGTTGCGTTGGAATGATGAATGATGAATGATGAATGATGAATGATGAATGATAAATACGCAAATGACGAAGCAACATTTAAGTTACCTCGTCATTCATAAATGAAGGCTCATTCAGAAAGTGTATATCCATCAGTATTAAACAGCCATTATGCTGTTACAGCAGCCAAAGCTGCATCGATTTTACTTTTCAACGCTTGCTTAGTCGTCATACCGACTTGTTTATCGAAAAGTTGACCGTCTTTCAAAATAATGATGGTCGGAATAGCCCGCACACCAAATTGAAGCGGTACTTCTTGATTAGAATCAACGTCCATTTTGCCAATTAAAGCGGCGTCACCAAAATCTTTAGCCAATTCTTCAATGATTGGACCAATCATTTTGCAAGGACCACACCATTCAGCCCAAAAATCTATTACCGTTACGCCTTTATTTTCAGCAGCTTTCGCTTTAAAGTTAGCGTCAGTGAATTCAAATGCCATTTTCTACGAATTTAAAATGTGAAATATGTAATTTTAATACCGTTTTAAACATTGCAAAGTTAGTGAAAGTTCAATATTATTTAGAATATTTTTTAATAGTGTACCAAAAGTGGCTGCATCAAAGCCATCCATTCCGCCATATCCATCGGCTTATTATAAAACTGAAACGTCTCTTCCGCTTTATTCACCATCAAAACAACGGGTAAAACATTTATATCCTTCAAACGCTTATTAATTTGAGTAGAAAAATAAGTAAAGTCTACTTTTTCTAAAAATAAAGCCTCATCTGAGATTTGATGTTCGCGGATGAATAAATTGACTGCCTCCATTTTTTGAACATCCATCATATTGATAAAAACAACCTTCAATTGTGTACTATCGTAACTGTTCGATACCTGTTGAAGGGATTTCACTGTCGAAACACTGGCGTCATTTTGCATATTCCAAAAGCAATAGACGCATAATTTATCCGTTGATTGGAGGATTCTTTGAGCCAATTTCTCAGGCGTCACGAGGGTAACCGTCTTGCCCGAAGCCGCAGCGAGTTTCAAACGGTCTTCATCGGTCAAGGCTTGGGTTTCTAATTTCGTTGTATCAAAAGGATTGACGGAAGCTGCTGAAAGTTCGGTTGAACTTTGTTTACCTTCACAAGCCAATAGAAAAATTATAGTCGAAAAAATAAAAATCGTCAACCACAATTTCTTTAAAACAAGGACATTCATATTTTTATCAATGGAAATTTTAAATAAAACATATAATACTCGAAAAATTTTAAGCCATTGGAAATGGGTTATTTTGGGTGTCCTTAGCCTAAGCATTCGTTGGTTGGCAGCCTACACCCCTCAGTCTGTAGAGGCAATTTATAGCCGAGGCATTTATCCGATTATACGGTGGGTGTTTGACATTAGTTTAGCCTTTTCGCCCATTCCTTTGATTTATTTATTCTACACGGTTATTTTTTATTTCATAATTAAAGCCATTGCGTTTCAATTCAAAAAAAGCATACCCCTCAGTATTCGGCTCAAAGAGAATGCTTTTTCAGTGCTGTCGTTTAGTGGTTTTATGGTGTTTTGGTTTCTATTTCTTTGGGGCTACAACTATGCGAGAGTGCCGTTTCAAAAGCAAATGAACATCGACATCAGTAAATTAGATAGTACTTCTCTTGAAAAAGAATTAATAATAGCAGCTAAAGAAGCAATAGATGCGAGAACAAATGTAAATACAACAGATAGCATACCCCTCCTGCCACACTCCGTTCGCAGTGACATATCCCCCGATTTTGAAGATAAAATACGGTCAGATATTTCAAAAATGCTTCAAAATAATGGCTTTATTGCAGGAGGCAACTTGCGTGGACGCGGACTTACTCCCGACGGTATCTTATTTCGATTCGGCATTTCAGGTATTTATATGCCTTATGTCGGCGAAAGCAATATTGATGGCGGTATGCACCCTTTAGAAAAACCGTTCACAATGGCACATGAAATGGCGCATGGCTACGGCTGGACGGATGAAGCCACCGCTAATTTCGTCGCTTACCTCACCTGCATTGGTTCGGACGATGCTTTTACACAATATTCAGGTTATTTGATGTATTTTCGCTATGTGGCAAGCAATTATCGGCGCACTAATACTGAGGGGTATAAAAAATTCAGAGAGACCTTGCCCAAAGGTATGATTAACGATCTCAAAGCCATCAACGCCCGGATAGAGCAATTTCCTACTTGGTTTGATACCGATGGTTTGAATAATGTTTTCTTGAAATCACAGGGTGTGAAAGAAGGAACTGCCAGTTATAGCCGTGTCGTGACCTTGGTTTATTCATGGCGGTTGAAAAAATTAAAATAAAATATAATAATTCGTAAAAATCTATTAATTTTCAAGCGAAAATCATTTTCAGACACATAGTTAACATAGAACACATAGGCTGGATGTAAAAACTATGTGTTCTATGTTAACTATGTGTTTAAAAAATACTTAGTGTTATACATACTCATTATTAACCCTATACGTCACTAACCATGAGTTCATTTATCTACAAATCAGCCATTGAATTGGCTCAACTCATTCGCAACGGTGAAGCTACTTCCGTTCAAATTGTGCAGGAACATTTGGCGCACATCAAAAAACACAATCCGCTTTTAAATGCTGTCATCATCCTAATCGAAGAAGAAGCTTTGAGAACGGCTGCCGAATGCGATGAAGAAACCCAACGCGGGCATTCAAGAGGCGCACTACATGGCGTACCGATGACCATCAAGGAACAGTTTTGGCTCAAAGGAACAAAGTCCACTTTGAACTCCAAAATGCTGAAAAATTGGACAGCCACTGAAGATGCCGTGATTGTGGAGCGGCTCAAAAAGGCAGGGGCTGTGATTATGGGCAAAACGAATGTTCCTTTAAATCTTTTGGATTTTCAAGTATCTGGCGAGATTTATCCCGACGGTAAAAACCCTTTCAATCCTGACCATTCGCCCGGAGGCAGCAGTGGTGGTTCTGCCGCAGCATTGGCTTCTGGCATGACGCCGATTGAGTTGGGGGCGGATTTTGGCGGCTCGATACGTGTGCCATCGCATTATTGCGGCGTATATGGCTTGAAGCCGACTGAAAATACAGTGCCTATGCACGGCAATCTCCCCAAGCTCAAGGCAGACAAAGGCTATATTTTCAACATGCAACAAGCGGGTCCTCTCGCAAGGACGCTTGAAGATCTTGAATTGGTTTGGCAAATCATCAAAGGTCCGCACGAGAGCGATAGAACAACACCCCG
>JAYUUR010000269.1:0-4308 GCA_043754475.1 Saprospiraceae bacterium
CGCAAGCCGCCTGCATGAATCGGCGAAGGCACGAAATCATGCCCCAACGTAAACATCGGTAACAGCGGCGTCATGCCCACTGAATCGCCGAAATCGTAGCGGAATACGCCTTGTGTCAATTTAGGGCAACTCGCTGGTTCGCTGGCTATACACCTTATATTATGTCCCTCTTCAAGATTCAGCCTCAAAAACGGGAAGCATAAACCGGCAAAATTAGAACCGCCGCCAAACGGTGCCACTATAATATCAGGTATATCGCCCGCCTTTTCCATTTGCTTCAAAGCCTCTTGACCGACAATAGTTTGGTGCAATAAGACATGGTTCAAAACACTGCCCAAAGCATATTTTGTATCTTCGTCAGCCATCGCCATTTCTACAGCATCTGAAATCGCAATGCCCAAACTGCCTGGTGAATTGGGGTCTTTAGCCAATATAGCCCGCCCTGCATTTGTCCGATTGGACGGCGATGGATAGACATTTGCACCATACGTATTCATGATGATTTTGCGATACGGCTTGCTGTCGTAACTGACCTTCACCATATATACATCACATTCAATACCAAACAGTTGGCAAGCATAACTTAATGCCGTTCCCCATTGCCCTGCGCCCGTTTCGGTGGTGATGCGTTTCACACCTTCCTGTTTGTTGTAATAGGCTTGCGGCACAGCGGTATTGGGTTTATGCGAACCCGATGGGCTAACGCCTTCATATTTATAATAAATTTTAGCAGGAGTACCCAAAGCCTTTTCAAGCCCATAAGCCCGATAGAGTGGGGTAGGTCGCCATTGGCAATAAATGTCGCGCACTTCGTCAGGAATTTCGACATACTTTTCGCCCGTCACTTCTTGCATGATTAATCCCATCGGGAAAAGCGGCGCGAGCATTTCGGGACCTATCGGTTGCTTCGTACCGGGATGCAAAGGCGGCAATGGCTTATTGGGCATATCTGCAATGATATTGTACCAACTGTGAGGCATCTCGTTTTCAGAGAGCGTGATTTTTCTTTGTCTTGTCATGAATTTGATTTTGAGTGAATGAAAAAATGTTGCGTTAAGATAGGATTTTCTTTTATCCAATCTGGTTTATAAACACATTCATAGTGTTTTCAAAAAGCTAATCATGTTAGAAAATGCCTGTAAATGGGTTGGTGTATCAATTAATCGCTGCTCAAGCCTTTGCAAATAGGGCAAATCTATCAAGTTATGAGCAGTTGATTTACCATACCGCCATGAGTTATTGGCTCCTTTAAGCATTTTTTTTAGAAAAGTAGAATGATAAGCACCTATCGAATGGATAGTTGAAGAACGATTATTGAGCATCATTTCGGGGTCATTGTTGTCAGCTTCATATTCGGACATGAACGATTTAATACCTTTGTCGCCGCAGTTTTTGGCGGTAATATAATGTTCGGTATGCCCAATAAACCAAGTTTCAATACAAACTTGTTGTACGATGATTTTAACCTTACAATTGTCAGGGAGTTGAGGTGTTGAAGGGTCATCAAAAATACTTTGAATCAACATTTGGCTATTCACAATACTATTGTCATCTGCATCAACGATAATGACTAAATAATCGAAAACAGGATTAGCAATAATAGAGTTTATGGCAACAGGTACCTCTTTCTTCATTTTTCCAATACCTGTTACATTAAATATAGTAAAATGATTGGTTACAACATCTTGATAACCTGTTGTACATTCCGTAAACAGTGGATTTGAAAGATGATTTATCCATTTTGGATAGATTTTAAATTCTGTTGACCCTTCGACTAAAAAAGCAATATTCATTCAATGAGTTTTATTGTCTATCAAAATGGTTGGTAAGAATTAAATATGGCTCATGTAAACTCTTGTTAAAGCCTAAACTATTGGCATTGCGATTATGAATAGAGCCATTTTTCCTTTCAATAATTATCCAATTATCTCTGGGTATTTTGTTTATAATATCAGGATGATGGCTGGTTATAATAAATTGGCTGCGAATGCTATGTTCAATAATCAAATCCTCTAACTCAGGAAGGCAGTTATGTCCTAAACTGTTTTCAAATTCATCTAATAAAAACACCGTTTCAGGATTGGATAAATAGAGGTCAGCTATGATATTGAACGTTCGCAACATACCCGAAGCAATGTTTCGATGTTGTATAAATTGCCTTTGTCCATGAATTTTGATTTTATAAGCAATTTGCCCCCCCTCAGTATCTTTATTGGTTTGTTCTTCAATTGCCCATTCTTCAATTTCAGAAAAAATAGACTTCACTTCGTCAACAATATCACTATACACGGATAAATCTTCGCTCTGTTTTTTAAATGCTATCAATAACCTTTCTGCAATGTTATAGGTACTATTTTGTAGCTCATTTAAGCTTAAATCTGCTTTTAGTCTCCTACTAATTGAAGCATAACGAAAACGAAGCGCATAATAATCAGTTAGTACATTTGTTTGCGATTGAGTATGATCTCTTAGGTTCATCATTTTGAAATGCTCTAAAATCGTATTGAAATGCGAACCACCATACAACTGAAATAATAGCCCTTCAGGTGTTGCACTCGTTGTTGTTTGTTCAATTTCACCATCAGGTTGTACCAATACAATTGTTCCATTTGATTTTCTTTCAATAAGAAGCCTTTCCGAAACGTAGATACTCTCCGTTTTTATTTTATATGGCGAATCAAAGCTGGTTGATGCGAAATTGCCTTTCCATTCATATTGTATCTCGTCAATGGAAAACTTTATTTCCCATTCAACATTATTCATCATATTGCCTAATGCAATACCGCGCAATTGCCACAGTGCATTTATGATTTGCGATTTGCCTGCACCAGACAAACCCACTAAAAGGTTGAGATTTTGAAACTCAATATGTTCGACCTCCCAACCTAAAAAACCATTTTTAAAATAAAGTGATTTAATTTTCATGGCAGCAAAGTTAAATAGAAATTAATTTTAAAAGAGTAGTTTGTTTTTAAAATTATAATAGCAATCAAAGATAATTTTTAATTCATGAAGGCTTGTTTTAAACTTTCTTTAAAATTTACCAACTACACTGAGTTTTGATGAAGACAGCTATATGATAAATAAGGTGTAGGTTTTGAAAATTTCTACGAAGAAAAAAAATGAAAAAAAAGTTTCAACCGACACACCATTCTCAAAAGTAATGGCATCTTAAATCCTGCTGGGCCCTGCTGGCACGGGTTGTTCTTAAAAACACCCCACAAAACACGCCATAAAAAAGGCATGGCTCGCGAGTAGATGTACGCCTATAAAATCGGCAAAATACTGAGGGGGTAGCCCCTCAGAAAAAAAGTTCCTTGACATAATAAAAACATCAAAAGTTCTTTGAGGTAATATGACCGCCGACCCGAATAAAGATATTACCAGCATAGCGTATAATCATCTCAATTTGCCGACGACGATTACTTTTACCAATAGCCGAAGCATTGGATTTATGTACGATGCGGGCGGTAATAAACTCCGAAAAACGGTCGTTGATAATGGTGTAACGCAATACACTCAAGATTATGTCGGTGGCATTGAATATCGAAATGGTGTAATAGAATCTATTTTCCATTCCGAAGGGCGCATTACACTCTGTCCAATTCTAAAAATTAAATAATGAAAAATATAGTTTTTTTATTGTTGCTAACTTCGTGTACTCCAAGTATCAAGATACATGAAAAATATGGAGTTAAACCATTTAATAAATACCAGTATTTCGGACCAATTCTGTCTTTTTATAAAGATTCTACCTGTACATGGGGGAAATCTTATACTAAAGTGGATAGTGGTAAATGGTCGTTACGGGAAAACAACAAAGTTTTATTAAACTTTTCACCTCCTCGTGTCAAGATAAAATATTTTAATGTTGATAATAAACAAAATATGCTTGGTTGTAATTTAAGTATCAATATTGATACAAGAACTTTTAAAAATTTTAAAATTGAAGTCTATGTTAATAATAGCAAAGCCTATTCACTGACTGATAATATGACAAGTCTCTCAAATATTAATTTCAATGATACTGTATTTCTAAAAATTATACCGATATTGGAAACAGGAACTCTGTTTCCTTATCATCCTGCAACCGTGTATTCGGACTTTATTCAATTTCAGTCTAACAAAAATTTTTATGAAATAGGTATTGATTATTCTGAAATTTGTTATTTTGGTAACTTTAATCCAAAAAGCCGTAATGATACTTTGAAGATACATAGAAAATTTATTAAGTCTACAGGAGGAGGCAATTATAAATATTACCCGTTAAAAAGTAAAGCTCATTAAATAACCAGTTCGTTCGTCCTG
>JAYUUR010000270.1:0-4307 GCA_043754475.1 Saprospiraceae bacterium
CCCCACAATAGTTAAGTTACGCGATAACTGCCCCCGCGCCGCAAAAAACAACTACACGCCTAAAATACTATGGGAGAAAAATTACTATTTGTGGTCTATACTCTACCTCTACTTATCACGCGCATCACGGACAATCTCGCACCAACATTGCGGTAGCACGAAAACAACAGGATGCCTTACGCCTCTGGGCGGCTTAGCGAGGGGAGCGAGCGGCTATTAACGAGTGCCGTCCAGTTATCGAAAAAGCCAAAACCGCTAATTAAGAGAATAGCCAAACGATGCGCTTTGCATAGCCTTTTTGTTGGGGTAGCGCATCGTTTGGCGGTGTAAAATATACGCCTCAGTACTCCTTAAAAATAACTATGCTTCAGATATAATTGTGATTGCCCGGGCGTTGCGAATCGTCGCCGAATCACGGCATAAAAAGGCATAAAAAAAGCGCATCGTTTGCACGATACGCTCAGTTAAATTTAACTTAAAAAATCTTCTTTTAGGAAGAGATTTAACAAAAGTAATCAGTTTTCTCGAAATACAAAACTTTGTCCTCCTAAATCGCTCTAACTGTTGTTTTCAATCGAATAATAAGTAAACCTTGGTTCGCTCCGAAAAATAGCAAAGCCTGTCAACTTCTTATAATAAAGCGTTTTAGTCTGTATTGCGCCCAGTCCGCTAAAATTCCGCTCCTTCACTTTCACGGTATAGCGTCCGAGATTCACGCCACTTGTAGCAGGTCCCGTTACGCTCTGTATAATGGCGTATTGTGTTGCGTCTGAAGACCTCATCAGCAAGTCTGTCTTTTTCGGAAGATAGGTAGAATCAACTGCTTGTCGTGTGCCGTATGGGCTGCTTAGAATAGAACCTTTTTGATACGCCACTTCCCACAAACTTGTTGGATAATACGCAACCTCTGACGATTGAAAACAAGCGTTGTAGCTATGAAAATCTTTGTACAAGCCTGTTACTTTCCTCGATTTCGATACTAAAACTTTTCTTGTTACACCTGCTATAAGCGAATCTTTTGTAAGAATAACCTTTAGGCTTAGATTTTTCAAAACAGGTGCTGCGATGTTTGAGAACTTCGTTACGCTGATTACGATTTCGGTATTTGACCAACTGATTATAGGCACTTGATTGTTGATACTTGTTTTATACTTCAACTGAATCGTTGAGGTGCCTTTCGTTGCACCGAAACCGACACCTGTTATTTTATAGTCGGTGCCGCCTAAATTATCAAGCATTCCGTACCCTGCAAAACGGCTTGCGTTCGACGGTACGAGGTCGGAAGTACTGAGGGGTTCAAAGCTACTAATCAAGAAGTTTGCGCCCCTTGTTTCGAGCGTCACTGCTTCGGTTTCTTCGCTTTCTGAATCGTCTATTTCAGAACAATTTAAATCTTCTTCATATCGTTCACTACTTTCTTCATAGAGCGATTTTAAAGAAGATTCTTTATTACACGCTATAAACGTGCAGATTGAAAGGAGAATGATTAATTTTTTCATTAGTTTTTGTATTTTATTTTACTGAATGAAAAAAGCCGTTTCCGCTTAATGGGAACGGCTTTTTATTTGAATTGTTAAAAAATCATCGTTTGTAATTAGCCCAAGCCGCTTCGCCTGTTTTCGGCGTGAGATAAGGAAAGACATTAAGGATTTTATACTTCTTTGTTCTCAAAGAACCTTTGCAATTCTCATTTCTTACCTTAATGGTCACGTAGCGTGTAACGACACCTTTTGCGCTTGTTGTTGTTTCGTATTTAGTAACAACGCCTCGCATATCGCCGCTTGCACGGAGTGTGACATCACCTAATTGTGGTGTCCACGCGGTGTCGATTTTTACGCTTGCGCCTGTGGGTTCGTTTGGCAAGTTTAAGACTTTACGCTGTTTGTAAATCTCAAAAGCGTTTGAACCAAACATTGCATTGCCTATTTTTACTATTCCCTTAAAACTCCTATAAATTGTCTTGCCTGTTGAATCTTTCATAAAGAATTTTGCGGAAAAATATGGGATGCTATCATCTATTTGTAAATTTACTTGAAACGTTGAATCGGTTGGAATCGGGTCCTCTATCATTCCTTGCTTAAATGTAAATTCTTTAGAAGTTAAACCATAATTTTTAGGACCGTTAGCGTCCCAGTCATCAAAAAGAACCCTCCTAAAACCTATCCCTTTAATCTTTAGTCCATATCCTGTATTTTCATTCTTTAAAGCGCCTACTATTTTTTTTCCACAAACAGGGACTGGAATAGGCTCGGCAAACTCAATACCAGTAAACTTGAAACTTGCTGCCCGCTCTTCAAGTTCAACAGGTTCGCTTTCATCCTCAAAAACATCACTTTCAATATCGTATTCATCGGCTGTTAAATCCGCTTCCGATACTGAGGGGGTAGCTTCGATTTGCTCAATGTCTTTTTTGCAAGAAGTGAGAGAAATGGAAAGAGAGAGAACGAAAGAAAGTAAGAATAGGAATAATTTAACAGTTTTCATATTTAAAGAAATTTAATGATGAAAGAAAAGAGCCGTACCGAGTCATGCGATACGGCGATAATTTTTGTGAAAAAAGTTTATGGAAAAAACACTATGAAACCGATTTGATTAATGTGAGAATTTAGTCCATGTGCCGCTTGTAGCTTCTGTTGATTTAGCAACGAATTTTCTTTTAAACTGCCAAGTTCCTTTTTTTATACTTGTAGTACATGGAGAGGCACCGTTTCTTTGCCAAATAGTTATAGCCCTAACCCCTTTATCATCGGCAGCGCCAACCGCTACAACAACGGCGTTTTTGCTATCTGAGCGAGCTAAAATATCTCCGCGTACAGGAACATAATTATTTGTAGCAGAATCAATTGCTGTAGAAGCTGCACTAAAAGCTGCTGTATTTCCTGCCAATGCCCTTTGCTTATTGATTTCATAAGCTGAACTTCCAAATAGACCATATGCTCTATTAGCAAGTGCTTTAAGGGTTTTAGTTTTAGCTTTCAATACTATCACTGTTGAAGTGTCTGCTTTTTTGTAAGGAATCTTTGCAGAAAATTTAATAGAAGCCTTTAGCGTGTCGGGTATTGTTCCGACTGTTGCAGTAATCTGGGTAGCAGTCCAAGATACGACAGTTAAAGGTATTGCAACGCTATCTGTTCCATACTTCGCGGCGGCGGTTAGTGTGCCTGTTCCTTGCGATGCTCCAAGGTTTTGCCCCTTGATTGTAACGGTTTCATTTGCAGCAATAGCAAAACTCTTTGAAAGAGTATTTTCAGCGCAACCATCAGCCGAATACTTGCCGCTTGCGGAGTAAACGGAATCCAGCTTTGGCAATGGCAAAGATGCGCGTTCTTGTAGCTCAAACGGTTCACTTTCAGTTTCACTGAGAAAGTCAAGATTATCATAGTCCTCTACAATTGGACTGTCGAAATCAGATGTTAATTGTTCCGTTTGCGCCGTTTCCGCTTCCGTGAAAGCATCTTTTTTACACGCGACGACTGAGATTAGAATTAAGGCTAAAAAGCCAAGAAGATTTTTTTTCATGATCAGAATTGTTTTGTGAATGAATAAAAATTGTTATAATTAAATATGATACAAAAATAAAACTTTTTTGTACAAAATGTTAAATAATTTAACGTTTTGTCATTAGCGTGTGAAGTATCTAAATTTTAATCGTTTAGGCATAGCTTGATTGTTGTAAGGAACAAAAATATTTAAATGACTGCTTGGTGCAGGCATTGTTTTAAATTCACAACCCAACACTTTAATGTTTGAATCAAAAGTTATTATATTATTTTCACATACTTGATTTCTCATAACTCTTATATTAGCATCTGACCCAAAAATGCTTGTGATAACGCCTGCATAATCCTCTCCTTCATAATTATCTTCATCAAATAGAACATCGCCGACACGTGCAACATATTTGAGCCTTGGCGGTGTAGCTGAAGGGCTTGCTACGTCGAACATTGACTCAGCCGCTTTTGGGAAACCGTTATAAAACTCGACATCGGGTAAACCCATGACATATTTTCTATATCCCAAAACTGTGTCAAGCGATGTTTTGCATTTTATTGAAATTACAGTTGCTGCCTTCGTATCACTAATACAACTTCTCGACCTCGACCGTGAAACGTTCGCTTTGCCTACCGTTTTGTTTTTGACGAAAAGCTTAAACTGAATTGAAAACGTATTATCAATCAATAGCTGAGAAGTGAGAATAGGAAAATCAACAACGACTTGCAACGAATCCCAAGAGACAATTTCAATGCCCGCCTGTTCGGCTTTTTTGATATAACACTTCACATTTGAGGAATCCGACTGCACACCAA
>JAYUUR010000271.1:0-13085 GCA_043754475.1 Saprospiraceae bacterium
GTGCAATTGGAGAATGTGTTGCAAAAATTCATGCTGAGTTAAAATCTAAAATAAGGTATTGGTGTGATGCTCGGTATCATGGAAGAGGCTCATCTCAAAATCGCAACGAATTATATGACGATTCAAAAAAGCGGAATTGGAGTTTTGCGGCACCGATTTTATAAAAAATAATGTTAGTTATGTTAAAATAATGAACGTAAATCGTTGAAATACAATGACTTATGATGAATAAAAAATAATTCAAAACCGCACCTTTTGAATACGTACCGCATTGAGAATGGCTAATAATGCTACGCCAACATCAGCAAAAACCGCTTCCCACATCGTAGCCAAACCACCTGCACCGAGTATCAGTACAAGGGCTTTGACAGCGAAAGCCAATGTAATATTCTGCCAAACAATACGCTTTGTTTGCTTGCCGATATTGATTGCCATAGCTATTTTGCTTGGTTTATCGTCTTGAATAACAACATCAGCCGTTTCAATCGTGGCATCGCTGCCCAAACCACCCATGGCTATACCGACATCACTCAAAGCCACTACGGGGGCATCATTCACGCCATCACCTACAAAAGCAACGCTTTCGTTTTTGGCTTTCAACTCTTTTACTTTATTCACCTTATCTTCGGGCAATAAATCACCGAAGGCGTTTACAATGCCTAATTTATCAGCTACAAATTCTACAACCGAAGTTTTATCACCGCTCAACATCGTGGTTTTTACGCCCAATGCTTTCAATTTATTGACCGTTTCTTGGGCATCTTCTTTGATGCTATCGGCAATTGTCAAGTAGCCCACAAATTTTTTATTGTAAGCAATCGCAATCAAAGTATAGACAATACTGAGGGGGTCAATATCGTAAGCAATCCCAAATTTATCCAACAATTTAAAATTACCTACCAATAATTCTTTGCCTTGTACATCGGCTTTTAAGCCATGACCCGCTATTTCTTCAACATTTTTTAAGGCTATGGAAGCGTCCACATTGCCTACATATTGCTGAATTGCAGTGGCTACGGGGTGTGTACTTTGGCTTTCCAAAGCATTTACCATTTTTAATATGTCGTCTTTATTTGATTCGGGTTTTATGACGACTTCTTGTACTTTAAATACCCCCTCAGTAAGCGTACCTGTTTTGTCCATCACAACATTTTGAATATTGGCGATAATGTCTAAAAAGTTACTGCCTTTAAACAAAATACCGTTTTTGCTGGCAGCACCAATGCCTCCAAAATAGCCCAACGGAATACTGATAACCAAAGCACAAGGGCATGAAATAACCAAGAAAACCAAAGCTCGATATAACCAATCTTTAAATTCATAATTATCTACAAAAAAAGAAGGCAATACGCATATAGCCGTTGCTAAAAGCACGACAATAGGCGTATATATTTTGGCAAATTTTCGGATAAATAATTCGGTCGGTGCTTTTTGTGCGGTGGCACTTTGCACCAATTCTAAAATTTTACTCAACTTACTCTCGGTATAGGCAGTGGTCACTTTTATTTGAGCAACTGTATTCAAATTTATCATACCTGCCAATACCGTTTCGCCTTTGGCTTTAGTATCAGGCTTACTTTCGCCTGTGAGTGCTGCTGTATTGAATGAGGCTGTTTCTGATAATAATTCACCATCTAAACCCAATTTTTCGCCCGATTTTAGTTGAATAATAGCACCAATATTGACGGTTTCGGCTTTAACGATTCGAGCTTCATTATTTTCTAAAATGGTGACTTCATCAGGTCGTTGGTCGAGCAAAGATTTGATATTGGCTTTGGCTCTTTTTACCGCCAACGTTTGAAATACTTCGCCAACGGCATAAAACAACATAACGGCTACACCTTCGGGATATTCACCAATAGCAAATGCGCCAATTGTGGCAATGCTCATTAATAAAAATTCTGAAAATATTTCACCTTTACCAATGCTTCCAAGGGCTTCTTTGACAACAGGAAAACCGACTGGAATATAGGCAACTACATACCAAGCAATACGCACCCAACCTGTAAACCAAGTTTGTGGAAAATAATTATCTAATGCAATGGCAATGAGCAATAACACAAGACTTATAATCGGCAATAGAAACATTTTAAAAATGCTTTCGCTACTGCCTGAATGGTCGTGTCCATCGTCGTCGTCGTGTTCATCGTGGTTGTGACCATCCCCCTCAGTATGACCGTCTTTTAAGAGTTCTTTTGCACCCGCTTTGGTATAAATTTTTTCTTCTTGTGTGCAGCAAATTTGCTTGCCGTCTTTATCGTAAATATGTTGATGTTGCATTTTTTTATTGATTTTGGTTAATTATAATTTTTAAATCTTCTGGAATTTCTATTGGCATTAACGGTGGTACATTTGCGCCACCTGTATTACCGACTGGAATTTCGCCAACAAAAGATTTGATACCACCAATCAATAATCTGGGAATTTGCCCCATTATTTCTTTACTATTTTTTATTTTAATACCAAATAAAAGCATTTTCCAATGTACTACAGTATGTTCAATTGGGTAGGGTTGCCCCAAAATATGTGCTCTTTCCAAGTGTAACCAACTTTTTTGAAAATCACTTTTTTCGAGAGCCAATTTTGCTTCACGCAATTCTTGCTGATAGTAGATATTTAATGCAGTTGGCATTTTAGTATGAATTTTAATTAATGGTCATCGTCGCCACCGCCTTCTGACACTTGCAAATGCGATTGCAAGTAATAAGCCCCTTTGACGACAATATTTTTCGCTATTTCCACCGTTTGTAAAGGAGTAATACCCACAAAACCCAATTGAGATGCGCCCGTTTTCACTTCAATGCGTTGAAAATGGTATTCTTTTTTGTCACCGCCTTTTTCTTCTCCTTCAAAAACGAAAATATACTCTCTGCCGTCGGCTTTTATAACCGCTTCTTGTGGCAAGGCATCAACGGCACTGCTGCCCACATTTATCAAGGCATTGACGTACATGCCCGATATTAAAGTCTGTTTTTCGTTCGCAATATCGGCATGAACGGCAACGGATTTTGTTTCATTCTTAAAGGATTTACCCACATTAAATATTGTTCCTTTATATTCTGCCGCATTTTGATTGGTTAAAATGAAACGCACAGTTTGCCCTGCTTTCACCTTAAATAAATCCTTTTCATACACCAATAAATCAACGTGCATTTTAGAATTATCAACAATAGAAAAAAGCTGTTTTCCGACTTCAACAGCACTCCCAATATTGATATTGACATCAGTTATGTGTCCACTAATCGGTGCTGTAATATTGATAATCGGTGAATCTGAATTACCGCCAATACTAATATTTTGACTTAAAATATTGATTTGACTTTGTAATGCCTTAATTTTGGTTTCCTCCATATTGACATCAGAACTGACTTTTTGAAACACCTTTTTAGCGTTGACATTTTCATCGCTCAACTCCTTCTGACGGGTAAATTCAAGCCTTAAATACGTCAAATTATTCTCTGATAATTGCGCTTGTTCCATGAGTTTTTCACGTTCCAAACGCAAATTATTGTAAGCCATGCTTTGCATAGTTGCTAAAATTTGACCTTGTTTAACATATTGTCCCTCCATGGCTTTGATGGTTTTAATCGTTCCCGACAACGGTACGCTGACTTGCGCTTGATTTTGCGGCGGCAATTTGGTATAGCCATTTGTATTAATAACTTCGCTCAAATTTTTCTTTTCAAAACCACCAAAAACAAAACCCGATGCCTTGTATTGCGCTTCGTTCAAATGCACTTCTTTAACACCTTCTTGGGCTTCCTCACCTTCCTTGTGAGCAGCATCAGCTGTCGCTTCGGTTTTATTATCTTCTGCTTTTTTATTGCAAGCCGTGAAGTGAAAAAGGCTTGTTATGATAAAAATTGCGGCAATACCGCTATAAATTTTATTATTCATTTTCAATTTAAATTTAAAAATCATTGTTATTTAATGCAAAATACTGAGGGGGTAACGTTATTTAAGCAAGCTATTGATTAATGATAAATTGAATAGAAATCACCGCTTTATTCAAGCTATTAATGGCTTCTAAATATGCCTTTTGAATGTCCAAATTGGTTTGCAAAGCTTGAGAAAATTCCAAATAACCAATGTCCCCGCCTTGATAGGCTTTTGTCGCATTTTTTAGAATCAATTGAGCATTCGGTAAAGCTGTTTTTTCATAATAAGCGACATTATTTTTGTTAAAACTATATTGTTGAGCGTACTGTTTCAACTGACTTTGCAATTGAATTTGCAAGTAATCATTTTGCTTTTGCTGCATCAATAATTGCATATTAATAGCGTCATTTTTAGCTTTATAAGCATTTTTACCAAATATCGGCACATTTATGCCCAAATGAACGCCTTGAAATCGGGGAATAGCATCATAGTTTTTCGCTTGCCCATTCACATCTTGCAAACCAGCAAGGGATTGAATAAAATAACCTACTTTAAAATCAGGTAGAGCATCTGCCTTTATAACATTCTTCTCCGCTTCAATTAAAACTACTTGCTGTTTAGCCAATAATAGTCGCGGATTATTGCTCAATACTCCCGAAGGGATAACTGAAGGGTCTATTATTGCATTAAAATCAATGGGTTTTAATCCATTTTCATCAATTATGAAATCATTTGAATTATTCATTAATTGATTTAATTTCAATTTTTCAATGGCAATCAAATTATTAATTTGAAGGCTATTTTGCTGCAATTGTTGTTGCTTATTTTCGGCAGTTATTTTTTCTAAAATATTGCTTTCGCCTGTTTTTAATTTAAGTGCAGCAATTTTGACAAATTGTTGCAAAACGCTGTCTTCCCTTTGAAAAACTTGATTCAAAGCCTGTAAATACAAGATTTGATACCAACTTTGCTTGATATTATAAATCAACTCCTGTTTATTAATCGCCAATTTTTGTTGACTCATACCCACGTTTTGCTCCGCTAATTGCCTTTTAGCTTTAATCAAATTGGGATTGGGAATGTCTTGTGAAATGCTGAAATTTTCATCAAATCGAATACTGTTTATTTGACCCAAAGTGGCATTAATATTTGTCTTGGGCAAAGTCAGAATACCCCCCCTCAGTATTTGAGCCGTTTGAATGTCTAAATTATTGGCTTGCAAGAGTTGATTGTTTTTCATGGCTAAATCAATCACTTGAGACAAATCGAGAGCAGTCGTTTGAGCAGTCGTTTTTATAGAAAAAAGAATAAAAACAAGTATAATGGAGGTATTAATGCTTATTTTTTTAGATTTTTTAAAACCATTTTCAAGGAAATAATACAAAATAGGCAATACAATCAGCGTCAATAAAGTCGCCGTAATCAAACCGCCGATTACCACAGTTGCCAAAGGTTTTTGAACCTCTGCCCCTGCCCCATTGCTCAAAGCCATCGGTAAAAAGCCCAAAGAAGCTACCGAAGCCGTCATGATGACGGGGCGCAAACGCACCTTAGTTCCTTCTTTGATACGCTCTAAAACATCGGTCATGCCTTCGGCTTTTAATTGATTGAAATAACCAATTAACACAATGCCGTTTAAAACCGCCACGCCAAACAAGGCAATAAAACCGATGCCTGCCGAAATACTAAATGGCATATCTCGCAACCACAAGGCAAATATGCCACCGATTGCAGACAAAGGAATTGCCGTAAAAATCAATAAAGACTGCGAAATGCTGCCAAATGTGAAGTAGAGTAAAACAAAAATCAAGACTAAAGCAATCGGTACAGCCACCGAAAGGCGTTTGTTAGCAGCTTGCAAATTTTCAAATTGACCGCCATAAGTCAAATAATAACCTTCGGGCAGCTTCAATTTGGCATCTAAACGCGCTTGTATGTCTTCCACAACGCTTTTCACATCCCGCCCTCTGACATTCAAACCAATCACAATGCGTCGTTTGCCATCTTCCCGGCTTATTTGTGCCGGTCCATTTTCATACGTCACATCAGCGACCTGTTCCAAAGGAATTTGACTACCTGATGGCAAACTGATAAATAGGTTTTTCACATTAGAAATATCCTGCCGTTCATCTTTTGCTAAACGCACGACTAAATCGTATCGTCTTTCGCCTTCATAGACCGTTCCCGACACTTCGCCCGCAAAACCTGTCCGTAGCACCTTGTTCAAATCGCCGACATTCAAGCCATATAAAGCCATTTTATCGGGATTGTAACGGACATTGATTTGTGGCAAACCTGTTATTTGCTCGGCTTTAATGTCCACTGCCCCCTCAGTATTTTTGATTAAATTAATAATATTGGTAGCCGTTGTTGCCAATTTATCTAAATCATCACCGAATACTTTTATCGCTACATCACTTCTTACGCCAGTCATCAGTTCATTAAAACGCATTTGAATCGGTTGCGAAGCCTCAAATTCAACGCCAGGGATATTGCTCATTTCTTCGAGCATCATATCCGCTAATTTATAGAAATCATCGGTCGTTGTCCACTCCTTTTTATCTTTTAAAATAACAATTAAATCACCCGTTTCAATTGGCATCGGGTCAGTTGGAATTTCTGCCGAACCAATTTTACTGACTACTTCAACGACTTCTGGAAACTTTGTTTTTAATATTTGTTCCAATTTAGTCGCTGTTTCAATAGATTGATTCAAGGAAGAACCCGCTTGCAAACGGTAATTAATGGCATAATCGCCTTCTTCCAAAGTTGGAATAAATTCACCACCGAGCGTATTAAAAACCAATAAAGCGGCGACAAATAAGGCAATTGAAACGCCAATTACGACACCTTTTATTTTCAAAGACCCCCTCAGTATTGGCGTATAAATGCGTTGAAAAAAGTGCATTATTCTGTCTGAAATATTGTCCTCGTGTCCTGTTTTTTTACTTAAAAACAAAGCACTCATCATCGGAACATAAGTCAAAGACAATATAAATGCACCTAAAATAGCAAAAGCCACCGTTTGCGCCATTGGTTTAAACATCTTCCCTTCTGTACCGACCAATGCTAAAATGGGCAAATACACAATGAGGATAATTATTTCACCAAAAGCCGCACTGCTACGGATTTTAGACGTGGCTTGATAGACTTCTTCGTCCATATTTTCGGTGCTTAATTTGCCTTTTTCCACGCTTTGCAATCGGTGAACAATCGCCTCAACGATAATCACCGCCCCATCTACGATAAGCCCAAAATCAATTGCCCCAAGACTCATTAAATTGCCTGAAACCCCAAAATAATTCATCAAACTGACAGCAAAAAGCAACGCCAAAGGAATAACCGAAGCCACTACCAAACCCGCCCGCCAATTACCAATCAATAAAACAAGAATGAAAATAACAATTAATGCCCCTTCCAAAAGGTTCGTTCTGACCGTTCCAATGGCTCTATCCACCAATTTTGTACGGTCAATAAAAGGTTCAATCGCTACACCTTCGGGCAATGATTTTCTGATTTGTATCACTTTTTCCTTGACATTATTCACAATGGCGGCACTATTTTCCCCTTTCAACATCAAAACCATACCCCCGACCACTTCACCTTTGCCGTCCTTCGTCACCGCACCATAACGAGCCGCCGAACCTTCTCCAACTGTTGCCACATCTCGAATGAGAATAGGAATTCCGTTGGTGTTTTTAACAACTATTTTTTCAATATCGGGAATGTTTTTGACCATACCCAAACCTCTAATAAAATAGACGTAGGGTTGTTTATCAATATACGCACCGCCTGTATTTTCATTATTTTTTTCTAAGGCTTCAAAAATTTCTGTAATGGTGGTATTCATGCTTTTCAATTTATCGGGTTGCACCGATATTTCGTATTGCTTTAGATAACCGCCCAAAGTGGTGACCTCTGCTACGCCTTTTGTACCCAATATTTGCGGTTTTACGATCCAATCTTGAATGGTTCGCAGTTTTGTGGCGTCATATTGATTTTCAAAATTGGGTTTTGCAAACACCACATATTGATAAATTTCGCCCAAACCCGTACTAATAGGAGCTAAATCGGGCGTACCAACACCTTTTGGAATGAGCCTTTCGGCATCCTTTAGTTTTTCGCTAATCTGCTGCCTTGCCCAATAAATATCTACATCTTCTTCAAAAACAAGGGTAATGACACTCAAACCAAAGCGACTAAATGAGCGCAATTCAACGGTTTTAGGAATGGTTTTCACGGCTTGTTCAATCGGATACGTGATAAATTGTTCCACTTCTTGCGCCGCCAAAGTTGGGGCAGGCGTAATAATTTGCACTTGATTATTGGTAATATCAGGCAAGGCATCAATGGGCAATCGGGAAAGCGAATACACGCCCCAAAGCACCAATGCCAAAGTGAATAAGCCAATGATGAACTTATTCTTTATGGAAAAAAGAATGATTTTATCTAACATGAAATTTGTTAAGTTGAGTTAAACAAAAAGAGACCCCCTCAGTATCAGCGTACTGAAAGGTGTTGAATTTCATTAAAAATGAATTTGTTTAACCTACTTGTGGTGGTTGGAAAACCCCTTGAAGATATTGAAAGGAGTTAGACGATTGATAAGAAAAGTTTTCAGTAACTATTGGTAAAACGATATGTTGAAATTCGGTTGTATAATTAATGGTAGATTGAAAACTGATGGTCATACCACAGCAAGCGCAGGTGCAAAAGGGTGTGCATAAATCGTTGCAATGGCTGTGGTTTTCGTGGTCGTGGTCATTTTGGCTTACATATTCAGTGGAGTACTGAGGGGGTAATACCTCATGCTCATTGTCGGTGCAAGGTAAGCACGACAATGCCAGTAAGTATAGACTGAATATGTAGCAAAATAGTTTCATCTTTAGTTTTAACGCAAATTCACATTCTTTGTTTTAAAACCCACCTGGTCAAAATACTTATTTTAGCTTTTTCAAGAATGCTGACTTTCAACATATTCACAACAGTATGTGAATTAAGAACGGGCGTCAAGTTTTAAACTTGGTGCCCGTTAGACGATTAGTATAGTTCAATTGCTTATACTGGTAACAATTCAAATTTAGCAGTCTGCCCCAACTCCACAAGATTGTTATTGCGCTGTTGTTTTTTCATAAAAAGTAACTTGTCCAGTTGTTATGTCATGTGTTCCACCCACGATGTTTATTTCCCCTTTTTCTATCATCTCTTTCAAAATAGGGCTGCGCTCCATAATGGCATTTACTGTCCGTTTAACATTAATAGTGGCTACTTTTTCAACAAAGTTGTCATTATTTGAATTACGGTTTTCTAATTCCGTTTTTTCATCATATACGGCGGGTTGTATTTTACTTAACAAAGCTGTCAAATTGCCCATTTCTACATGGTCGCAAGCCCCTCTTATAGCACCACATTTAGTATGCCCTAACACAACGATGATTTTTGCACCCGCCACTTTGCAACCAAATTCCATACTGCCCAAAATATCTTCATTGATGATATTACCAGCAATACGGACGCTAAACACATCCCCTAAGCCTTGGTCAAAAATGAGTTCCGCAGAGGTTCGGCTATCTATGCAACTCAAAATAACAGCAAAAGGATGTTGTCCGTCCGATGTTTCATTTGCCTGTTGCAAAAGATTGCGGTTAATTTTAAGATTATTCATAAATCTTTCGTTGCCTTTTTTTAATAGCTCCAAAGCCATTGTCGGTGTAATGGCGGCTTGCATCTCTTTTGTTAATGATTTCATTTTACGTTTTTATTTATTGTTGAAAGGAATATTGTTAAATAAAACTATCGAAAAAGTGGGTGTGCTGTTGGTAACTGTTCCTTAAAATTAATTTTCTCTACTATAATATTTTTAGTTTTTGCATTGATTTCATAGTCTTTTATAAGTTCTATGACATCATAAGCAATAGATTTTGAATTGGTAAAGTCAATAATCACTTTTGAATTTTCGGGAATACTGTCTAATTCCTTCACGACACTTGCCTTATTAAAAAATGAAACTTCTTCTGCTAAGACGAGATGATAAACCTTTATCCCGTTTTCTGTCGTAATCGTTTCTTTCATGTGATGCGAATTGCGGTAGCTATGCAGCAAGGCATAAAAGCCACCGACTATCATTCCTGCTGTAATACCTTTCAGTAAATCGGTTGTTAAAATGGCTACAACGGTCACTGTAAAAGGGACGAATTGCTCCCAGCCCAATTTATACATCTGCTGAAAAAGCGCAGGTTTAGCTAATTTGTAGCCCACCATTAATAGTATAGCTGCTAAACTTGCCAACGGTATCATATTCAAAACACTTGCGATGGTCAAGGCACTTATCAATAAAAAAACGCCGTGCAGAATGGCAGACATTTTAGTTTTGCCACCAAAGGAAATATTTGCAGTACTGCGAACAATGACCTGCGTAACGGGCAAACCTCCGATTAACCCTGAAATGACATTGCCTAAGCCTTGTGCTTTTAGTTCTCTATTGGTCGGTGTAATTCTTTTATCGGGGTCCATTTTGTCGGTCGCTTCCACACAAAGAAGCGTTTCCAAACTGGCAACGATGGCTAAAACTATCGCTATTTTCCAAACTTCAATATTTGTTACTGCCGAAAAATCGGGGAAAGTAAACTGGCTGAAAAAACCTGCTAAATTTTCAGGTACAGGAATTCTTACCACTTGGTCAGCGGCTAAACTAAAATTGAGTATGCCGTTTTGGTAAAAGTAATTCATAGCAATGCCGAGCACCACAACGATAAGAGGTCCGTTTATCATCGCAAATATTTTATGCCTTTTTGTTAGCACAGTATCCCATAATATCAGTATAGCCAATGAAATAGCGGCAATAAGCAATGCCCCTGGTGTGACAAAGTTAAGTGCTTTGGCTATTTCAGAGAAAGTATTTTGTCCATCGGCTTGTAAAAAAGCATCATCGCCTTCTGCATCTTTATCCCACCCTAAGGCGTGCGGTATTTGTTTTAAAATAATTAAAAGCCCTATACCCGTTAACATGCCTTTAATAACCGATGAAGGGAAAAAGTAGGCAATGAAACCTGCTTTGGCATATCCTAATATAAGCTGGATAATTCCCGCCAACACAACAGCCGTTAAAAATGTCGTCCAAGAACCACCCAACGAAGCGATTGACGTTAAAACAATAACTGCCAAACCTGCTGCGGGTCCACTTACACCTAACGGAGAACCGCTTGCAACACCCACTACAATACCGCCTACAATGCCTGCAATAATACCTGCGAATAAGGGTGCGCCCGATGCCAAAGCAATGCCTAAACAAAGTGGTACGGCTACAAAAAATACGACAATGCTCGCTGGCAAATCGCTTTTAATTTCTTTAAACATATTTTTTAGTTCCATTTTAAATTTAGTTTTAATTTTTCGACACTGCGAAGATAGTGATTATTTTTAACATAGTAGTATTACTTTTTAAATATTGTTGTACCAATCAAAAATAATAGTATTACTTTTTAAATATTGTTATAATTATTTAAAATAATAGTATTACTTTTGTACTAAAATTTAAATAGCGGATGTTACGCAGAAGTAAAATCGCTTAAAAAAAATAAGGAAATGAAGTTGCAGATACAAATAAAAATGAATGAGGATTTATACCTCCGCAACCCCGAACAAACGGAGTTGGGCAGAAACATCATTAAACATGGGATTCAAAGGATTCATAAAAATGGTTTTGAATCCTTTACGTTTAAGAAGTTGGCAGAAGATATTGGCACAACCGAAGCAGGGGTTTACCGTTATTTTGAAAATAAACATCGCTTGCTACTGTATATAGTCGCTTGGTATTGGAGTTGGCTTGAGTTTCAAATTATTTTTCAAACAAATAATATTGCAGACCCAACCATTAAGCTAAAAAAAATAATTAATCTACTGGCAACAACTGTTGAAGATGATGAACAAACAAGTTATGTGAATGAAAATTTGCTGCATCAAATTGTCATTGCAGAAGGTTCAAAAGCGTATTTGACTAAGCAGGTAGGAGAAGATAATAAACATCAATTTTTTAAACCCTATAAGCAGCTTTGTGCCATTATTGCAGAAGTAATTTTAGAATATAATCCCCCATACAAATATTCAAGATCATTAGCCACAACAATCATTGAAATGGCACATTTTCAGAATTTTTTTATGTATAATCTGCCTTCGCTCACAGATTTTGGAAAGACTAAAGAGGAGTCGGAAATAATTTCATTTCTCGATGATTTGGTTTTTTCGACTTTAAATAAAGGTTAAATATTTGCACATCTTCTCAAGCAAACTCAAAGTAATGGGTTAAAAACGGTCTCCTTTTTTCATTTTTATTAATCTTCATTTTTTCTAAAAACAAGCATAGGCGTTGTCGTATCAAAAGTCATTTCAGCCGATTTGCTTGAAAAAAAGAATCGGTCAAACCAGCCTTTGTTTTGTTTAGTAAATACTATCAATAATGACGGATTGGCTCTTTTCATAGCTCTTTGCAAATTATGTGTTAAGGAATATTCGATTTCAAATTTTTTGAAATGAAAACTAATTTTTTTCGATGGGTATTTTGCCGCTATTTGCTCTAATTTCTTGGTGCTTTCTTCTGAATACAGCAAATGATTGTAATGGATAACTTCAATGTTTGTACTTAATGGCGTAGTGAATTTATCCACGATATTAAGCTCTTTATCAAAATCTTCTAAATCGGACGCATACCAAATGGTCGTGATGGTTTTAGTGCGATAAGTATGCGGAACAACAATTACAGGAACAGATGACGTGGTAATGAGTGCAGAGGCATTGGTGCCAAAAAGTTTTTTCATTGTTCCAGCACCGCGTGTACTCATACAAATAAAATCTGCCTTTATATTTTCCGCATAAGCAATTATCTGATTGTCCACATGCAAGCCTACTTCTGCTACGCAAGTATATTTTGTCTGTGGCAGATTGTTTTTTTGACAAATTGCTTTAATGAATTGTTGCAGCATTTTTTGATGCCGTTCAATTTCACAAGTGGTGTACTCATTGTATTGGGCTTGACTCCATATTGTAGGTCTTAGGGCTTCAACGGCGTGGTAAAAAACCAAATGAGCGTCCGTTTGAGAAGCTAATTGAATAGCAAAGCGAATACCCGCTTTTGAGTTCGTAGAGAAGTCGGTTGTTACCAGTATTTTTTTCATTGTTTTTTATTTTATTTTTTTGAAAAATTAATATTT